>DATDMX010000442.1:0-16443 GCA_036518575.1 Geobacteraceae bacterium
GAGGGGGGAGGTGTTTGACTGGAGAGAGAAGGAGAGGGAGGAGCGTAGGCTCCCCCCTTGTGGTGGTGAGGCTATTTGCCGTTTTCGAGCGTGATCTCGCGCACTTTTCCGAAGCTGGAGAGAGGGGTGTCGAATTTCTTCTCGTTTCCGACCACGGTAACCACCATGGCATCGGGGTGAAGATAGTTGCGGGCGACGCGCAGCACGTCATCCTTCGTAACCTTGGCGATGTTGGCGCGGTAGTTCTCCAGGTATCCTTTGGGATAGCCGAAGTATTCCAGCCGCGCCTGCATGTTCACCACCGCCTCGGGCTTGGCGAACCCGAAGATGAAGGAGTTGATGATGGCATTTTTGGCCGTTTCCAGTTCCTGGTCGGTCACCGGTCCGCTTTTCATACCGGCGATGATCTTTTCCATGAGGGAAATGGCGCGGCCGGTGGTCTCGGACTTGGTTTCGGTCTCGGCGACAAAAGTCCCCACGAAGCGACGGCCGATGTCGAACCCGCTTCCGACGCTGTAGGCAAGGCCCTGGTTCGAGCGGATTTCCGTGGTGAGCCGTGAGGTGAAACCGCCGCCCAGAACGTAGTCCATCACCCTGATGGCGTAGAGGTCGGGGTTGTTTTTCTCGATCCCCAGGTGCCCCATACGGATGACCGACTGATTGATATCCTTGTGGACAAAGAGAACTTCCGGGGTAATCGGCGTGGGGTCGGCCACGGCTGGGAAGCTCACCGGTTCTTTGGCCCAGCCGGTGAAAGCGGCCTCAAGCTTTGCCACGAGCTCCTGGCGGTTGAAATCGCCGGCAACAGCGAGCATGATGTTGTTGGGATGAAAGTAGGTGCGGTGGAAGGCCACGAGATCGTCT
This sequence comes from Geobacteraceae bacterium, assembly GCA_036518575.1. Lineage (GTDB taxonomy): Bacteria > Desulfobacterota > Desulfuromonadia > Geobacterales > Geobacteraceae > DATDMX01. Next base: position 865 of record DATDMX010000442.1, read on the forward strand.
CGCGTGATCCCCTGTATGGATTTGACGGTGGGGAAGCGGCCGAAGGGATGACCGGGGTAGAGGTCCTTGCGCAACTCCCGGTTGGCCACCTCCTTGGGATTGTCGTTTTGACGCCGTATCGTCTCGATGGCACTATCCTTGGCGAGTGTCACCCGGTCGTCGCGGAAGGCGGGGGTTGTCATTACCTGGGCGAAGAAGCCGAGGGTTCGGTCGAGGTTGCGGTTCAGGGTGGTAAAGGAGACGTTGCCCATCTCGGGACCGATCCCTGATTCGATGGCGCTTGCCATGAATTCCAGCTCGGCATCGAGTTTTTCAGGCGGCATAGCCACGGTGCCGCCGCTGCGCAGGACTTCGCCGGTGATTGCCGCCAACCCTGCCTTGTCGGAAGGATCGTACATCCCTCCCGTCCGCACATAGGCGGTCACATTTACGATGGGAAGTTCGTGATCTTCCAGCATGTAGACGACCATGCCGTTTGATAGCTCGACCCGTTCGCTCTTCGGCACGGAGAAAGAGAGGGGCTGAAACGCCATGGTACGGGGATCGGCTTTGGGTGCCGTCGTCGCGCAGCCTGCAAGGAGAAGTGCTACGGCCCCGCACAGGAGCCCATTTTTCACGAAGCTCATCATTTCGCCACCTCCTGTTTGGTGATGACACCTACGAGGCGGTTCTCCCTCGTGAAATATTTCGCCGCCACCCGCATCACATCTGCGGCGGTTACCTTCGCTACCTTCTGCCTGTGTTCGATCAGATAGCGCCATGTGCCGGCCACAGCCTCATACTCGGTGAGGTTGCGGGCAAGGCCGCCGTTGGAGCCCATCTGGCGGTATTCTTCGTATTCGAGCTTGTTGAGGATCTGCTTCAGATCGTGATCGCTTACCGGTTCGGTCTTCAGCCGCTCCAGCTCGGCAAGGATCTCTTTTTCCACTTCCGCTGCCGTGTGGGGTGCTCTGGGGGTGGCACCGATGACGAAAATGTTCGGGTAACGGCTTCCCGGGGCCGAGAATGATGAGATCTCGGTGACAAGCTTCTTTTCCACCACGAGCTTCTTGTAGAGCCGTGACGTGCGGCCGTCAGCCATCACCATGTCGATGACGTCGAACACGTAGTCGTCCGGTGCCGGGAGGGTCGGCTTGTGGAAGCCGATCATGAGCTGCGGTTCGGCATCCGCGACAATTTCCACCCTCTTTTCTCCGTCCTGAGCCGGCTCCTCCACTTCCACCGGGCCGACCGGCGTTCCCGGCGGGATGTCGCCGAAGTATTTTTCCACCAGCGCGATCGTCTTTTGCGTGTCGATGTCGCCGACAATGGCGACGATGGCGTTGTTGGGAGCGTAATATTTGTGGAGGAACGCCTCAGCCTTGGAGCGCGTCAGATTCTCGATGTCAGACATCCAGCCGATGGTCGGCTGTCCGTACGGATGGGCGACGAATTCGGTGGCGAGGAAGGTCTCCCAGAGGTGCCCTTCGGGTTCGGAGTCGTAGGAGCGGCGCCGTTCCTCCATGACCACGTCACGCTCGGTGTAAAACTCGCGCAGGACGGCATTCTGCATCCGGTCGGACTCGATGGCCGCCCAGAGCTCAAGCTTGTTGGCCGGAAGGCCGATGAGGTAGGTCGTGCCGTCTTTGCTCGTAAAGGCGTTGTAGTTGCTCCCGCCATTTCTGGCGTAGATCTCGGCAAATTCCTCTTTCACGACGTACTTTCCCGCCTCTTTTTCCAGGGCGGCCAGCTGCCCCGAGAGTTCGGCTATGCGAGTCTTGTCCCCCTTGTCACGCTTGGCTTTTTCCTGGATAAGGAGTTGGGCCGTGGCCTCGATCTTGTCAAGAACCGGCTTCTCGGCAGCGTAGTCCGTCGTGCCGAGTGTTTTTGTCCCCTTGAAGAGCATGTGCTCGAGGAGATGGGCAAGGCCCCGTTCGTCGCTGCGCTCGTCGACACTGCCCACACGGAAGCGTATCCACGCCGAGACCGTGGGGGATGTGTGCCGTTCGACGAGAAGGAGCTTCATGCCGTTTTTCATGGTGAGTTCCCTGACCTTCTCCTCAAGACCCGCACCGAAGGCGAGAGTGTTGAGCAAGAGGAGGGCGATGACGGGGAGAAGGAGTCGCTTTAGTGTCTTCATCGGTGACCTCGTCGCAATAAAATAAGTGCTATGTATAGCAGAGTCTGGAAAAGGGCGCCAACTCTTTTCTTCCGTTCGATGTAAGCCAACCTTCCATTGATTTTCAAGGGGATTGTTTACGGCGGGAGGTAAAATGAAAAGGACAGGTCATGAACTCCAGGACCTGTCCTCGTAAGCGAAGATGGGCGCCTTACTTGCCGAGAGTCTTCTCTCCCGGCTTCCACCCGAGGGGGCAGAGTTCTCCGGTTTGCAGGGCCTCAAGGACGCGGAGGGTTTCATCCACGCTGCGGCCAACGGAGAGGTTGTGAACGAGTTCGTACTGGAGGACGCCGTCCGGGTCGATGATGAAGAGCCCCCGCAGGGCTACCCCTTCCTTCTCGTCGAGAATGCCGAATTGGCGGGCTACTTCCTTACGGATGTCCGACAGCAGGGGATACTTCAAGTCCCCGATAGCGCCACTCTTGAGCCAGGCCAGGTGAGAGTATTTGCTGTCCACCGAGGCGCCGAGAACTTCGGCATTGAGCTTTTTGAATTCGGCGAGTGCGGCGTTGAACCCCTTGATTTCCGTCGGGCAGACGAAGGTGAAATCCATGGGGTAGAAGAAGAGAACCACCCACTTGCCGCGATAGTCGGAGAGGGAAATCCGCTTGAACTCCTTTCCCTGTTCCGCCCCCACCAGGGCGTCGAGAGTGAAATTGGGGACCTTTTCGCCGACTGCCGTGGCGCGGGGAAGCCCGGTGGTCACCGGAGAAGGGGTGAGCAGACCTTCGGCGGCACCGGCGTTGCCGTTCACCCCGCCGACAGCCACGGCGGCAGTCAGGATCAGAATCGAGAGTATCCGCGAGTATTTCATGAGTTCTCCTTTTGCGTTCCGTGAGTTTCTTTTGCCGGGAAACATGAACAATAGTATCCTGTGTGCCGGCATTTGCAACTTGTGGCCGCACGCACTGTCTCCATTTATGGAGTTCTCCTTTTTCCAATTTTGTGGTACAAGAATCGATATTTTTACACGAAAGGAGCAGGCAATGAGCGAAGAAAAGAATCCCACGGTTGTCGTGGAAACCTCTTTCGGCACGATCACACTCGAACTGTTCAAGGACAAGGCCCCCATCACGGTGCGCAACTTTCTTTCCTATGTGAAGGATGGTTTCTACGACGGTCTCATCTTCCATCGCGTCATCCCCACGTTCATGATCCAGGGGGGCGGCCTCGATGCCGATATGCAGCAGAAAAAGACAAAGTTTGCCATCAAGAACGAAGCTGCCAACGGTCTTTCCAACAAACGCGGAACGGTTGCCATGGCGCGGACCGCCGTAGTCGACAGCGCCACGGCCCAGTTTTTCATCAACGTCGTGGACAACGCTTTTCTCGACCACCGCGGCAAGACCCCCGATCTCTTCGGTTACGCCGTGTTCGGACAGGTGACTGCCGGCATGGACGTCGTGGACGCCATCAAGAGCGTCAAGACCGGCTCGAAGGGCGGACATTCCGACGTTCCTGTTGAGCCGGTGGTCATCACCTCCATACGACTCAGCGAGTAGCGAGATCAACACCACCAGGGGGACATTCAAGTCCCCCTTCTCTTTCAACGGGCCGGATCATGCGCCGGCCCCGCCGGCTTCGTCGTGGATGATGACTCTCCCGGTGGTGCATGGCCCGGGGATGTGTAGTGGCGATGAAGACCTCCCTCCTCATCATTATTGTCTCAACCGTTCTTCTGGTGGCCGACCTCTGTGCGGCAGCATCTCCCCCTGACGTGGAGCGGGCGCAGCCCGGGCCTCCGAAAGCCAAGCCCGAGATGGTCCTTGACCTCGATGCCTACTACACGTCGCTCGGTGTCCACATTCCCCTCACGAACGAGCCCATCCCCAATGTCGGTGAATCGGACGAAATTGCGGTCTACAAGGAGCTGTTCTTCAACTCCCTCACCCCTCGCTTTGTGCTTGTCGAGGCCGGCGTTTTTCCCATGCCGAACCTGGGTGTCTATCTCAAGAAGAACAATCGGAGTTTCTACGACAGCACATCAATCGGCGACGGGGTGAATCTCATCGAGTCGATAACCGCCGGCTTCCAGGAACCTTATGCGTTCTCCATCTTCTTCGGTGACATCGTGAACTTCGTTAAGGAGGGAGAGGAGCGGAGAGAAACCAACAAAGGGTACATGGGATATATGGTGAGCTACGCCACGGAACACATCAAGAACAACCAGTTGATCGATGATGAATCCTGGGAAATCGAGTGGAAGCTCAAAGGTGACCGCATCTTCAAGGATGACAAGCTCAGCTGGAGTTTTCGCCTCGGCACGAAAATCCACGAGAATCCGAACATCGCCAACGTTGCCTACCTGGGCCTGCGCCGCAGCGAGCTCAACTTTACCCAGCCGTTTCTCTCCTGGCTCAAGAACAGCAGCTTCGAGTTCCGGTGGGATTTTTCCCTGCGCGACGGCAACATCATGCGGCAGGAATACATTGTGGGCAAGAAATACCCTTTCCCGAGTTCCCACCTGGCTCTCAAGCTTGACGTGGGTCTCATATGGGAAAGTTTCCTCAATTACTCGGGGCCACTGCGCGATTTGGACCACCACAGCTACACGCTGGTGGTCAGACCGAACATCCAATTCTGATCCGGGCATCCTTCGGCAAGCGGCACGAACAAAAGGCCGCAGCGCGTAAACGCTGCGGCCTTTTGTTCGTGCCGTCTCAACAATCAGATCACGGTGTCACCAGTTCTCCCCGAGGATCTCGAAGTGAGCCTTGGCATGGTCGCAGGCAGGGCACTTGTCGAGCGCATCCTTGCCGGTATGGAGGAAGCCGCAGTTGCGACAGCGCCAAACGACCGGTTCGTCACGATGGAAGACCCGGTTGTTTTCGATGTTGGCGAGAAGATCGAGGTAGCGCTTCTCATGCTGTTTTTCGGCCACGGCGATGGACATGAACACGGCGGCGATGTCGTGGAAGCCCTCTTCACGGGCGACGGTCGCAAAACCGGGATACATTTCGGTGTGTTCGTAACGCTCACCTGCTGCGGCAGCCTTGAGGTTCTCCGTAGTGGCGGCGCCGAAGACGCCGGCCGGGTAGGCAGCGGAGATTTCCACCTCGCCTCCTTCCAGGAACTTGAAGAGACGCTTGGCATGCTCCCGTTCCTGGTTGGCGGTTTCCTCGAAGATGTCAGCCATTTGCACGAAGCCTTCCGCCTTCGCCTTTGTGGCGTAGTATGTGTAGCGGTTTCTTGCCTGGCTTTCCCCTGCGAAGGCAGTGAGGATGTTCTTTTCCGTGCGTGTGCCCTTGATCGACATGGTTTCTCCTTTCGTGGCTGTGGTGTCTGGCGTGCGGACAAGTCTAGCGCAGTTGAGAGACGTTGGCAACGGTGGTGTCGCGTACGGGAAGATAAGGGGCCTGTCAGATGTGGTGGGCTGCTTCGGGATCGACGGGGGAGAGGGCGGCGACCATGCGATTGCGGCCGGCCGCCTTGGCCTGATAGAGGGCTCCTTCGGCTGCCGCAAGAATCGAGGCTGAATTGGATGCATCGTCGGGGAAGGTAGCCAGTCCGATACTCGTGGTGATCTTCTCCGTTGGGAGGTTTTCCTCGCACGGGAATTGCTCCTGTTCGAAGGCTGCCTTGATGCGGCGGGCCACCACGAGGGCATCGCGCTTTGCCGTCCCCGGCAGCAGGAGGCAGAAGGTCTCGTCGCCGTAGCGACTTACCACGTCCATCTGGCGGGCGCAATTGCACAGAAGTGCGGCGCCCTTCTGGAGAGCGCCGGTGGCGAAGGGACGGCCGCAGATGTCAGTATAGAGGGAGAAGTAGTCAATCTCCACGAGGACGAGGGTAAAGGTGAGCCCTTGTCGACTGCTGCGATTGAGCTCTTCGTCGAGGCGGCGGCTGAGGAAGGCGTGATTGTAGAGGCCGGTGACCGGGTCGGTGGCACTCAGGCGTTCAAGTTTTCCCGTGCGCTCCAGGAGCTCGTTTCGTTCGATGAGAATTGCCGCCTGGGAGATGAGAATCGTCACCAGTTGCAGGTCAGCGCCCGTGAAGGCTTCGTCGTTATCCTTGTCCGAGAGGTTCACGACGCCGATGGTCGTCCCCTTGAGCTTGAGGGGGATGCTGAGGAACGACTTGGTCTTGAAGCGGGGGCGATTGGTGGCGGCGACGCGGCTGTCGTTCTCGATGTCGTTCACGACAATGGGGGTGCCGTTGGCGGCTACCTTGCCGGCAATCCCCTCGCCGGCCTTGATGCGCATGTTGCGGCTTACGGGGGTTGCCAGGCCAATCGATGTTTCGATGCGCAGGAACTGTCTGTCTTCTTCAAAGAGCATGAGGGAGCCGCTTCGGGCATGGAGAAGCTCGGCGGCCGATTCGAGGATGCGGCGGTAAAGCTCGCGGCGTCCCTCCGCCCTGGCCATGGTCTCAATGATGGCCGTCAGGGTGGACGGGAATGAACTGTCGAACAACGGATTGGTGCCAGCATGGAGGCGTTTTAGTCTCGCTGCAGTCCTGGCGCTGAGAAGCTCGATTTGCAGGGCGTCCCGATGGTGGAGCTCCACGTTGAAAAGAAGCAGAATCCCCATGAATTCGTCCTCGGCCATCAGGGGAAAGCAGGTCGCCCGGTCGGCCTGAATCTGACGGAAGAGTTCTGGCGCGCTTGCGGCGGTAAGGGTAAAGCGTTCGCTGGGCCACCGGGAGGGAAGATTGTCCACCGGTAGCGTGGCAAGTTCTCCCGTCGTCCCCCAGATCCCGCGAACGGCAAGGGTCCAGCGCTCAGCATCAGGTAGGGCTACGGCGATCAGGGGGAAATCGAAACTGATGCCGACGGACTCGCTCAGAATGGCGAACACTTCCTCGGCGCTACGCGCCCGGTCGATCTGGGCCGTGATGTCGACCACCGTTTTTAGCTGCCCGACGGTCTTCTCCAAGAGCTGGGTGTGGAGGTTGTGGCCCTGGAGGGAGGGGAGAAGCTTTTGCACCTGCTTGACCACCTGTTTCACGTCTTCCTTGTGAAATTCCGGCAAATCCCCCCACCTGTCGAGGAGGGGGAAAGGGTCCAGTTGATTCTTGCGAGTGATGTTTTCCAGGTAGGCGAGATGGATCGAGTCCGCTCTCACTCCCCAGCCGAGGAGCGTATGACGTGAGTCGGGGGCGTCCCCGAGGCGCAGTGCGAAGCCGAAAATGTCGAGGTGGCACCGGCAGACAGTGGGGACGGCATTGTCGCGTGCTTCCCGGGCGGCCAGCATGAGAGGACAGAAAGAACAGAGGGAACTCTCCCGCTGACTGGAACAGAGGGAGGACGATACGTCGCGACTGGCGACGAAACCTTCGTCAAAGGAATAGACGGCGAGGCTGAAAGGGTGGAGAAACGGGTAGCCTTTCAGCGCGTCGAGGAGCGCAACCGGATCGAAAGGGTAGGGCTTTTCCGTCACATTCGGTTCCTGGTAAGGGGTCGGGGCCGGGATGAAGGGGGAGCGCGGCCATCATTGCGGGTGAAACGATGCACACCCTGTGCCAGTGGCAGATGAACGTCGGCAAACCCGCACGTGGGTGAGTTAGTGCCAGCAAGCGGCGAGAGAGGCGGGCAAAAGGCGAGGAACGTGAAGGGTGAGCGTCGAGGGGAAAGCGCACGGGCTCGGCGTCTTTTGCGGTTATACCAAGCCCCGTCAGTTGTCAAATGGCGGCGAGCCTCTCCCGTCCTCAGGCCGCTCCGCCGACGGTTATCTCTTCGATGAGAAGGGTCGGCTGGGCGTCAGCCACGGGAACTCCCTGGCCATCCTTGCCACAGGTGCCGATGCCGAACCCCAGGTCGTTTCCCACCTTGACGATTTTTTTCAGCACCTCGGGGCCGTTGCCCGTGAGGGTTGCTCCTCGCACCGGTTCGCCGATGACACCGTTTTCGAGGAGGTACCCCTCGGAAACCTCGAAAACGAAGTCGCCGTTGACGGTGTTCACCTGGCCGCCGCCCATTTTTTTTACGAGGAGGCCGTTGCCGGCACTGCCGATCACTGATTCCGGCGTGTCGGTGCCGGGCGCGATGAGGGTGTTGGACATGCGGACGATGGGCTTGGTCTGGTATGACTCCCTTCGGCCGTTGCCGGTGGAACTGCAGCCGTCTTTCATGGCGGAAAGGCGGTCGTACAGATACCCTTTGAGGATGCCGTTTTCCACGAGAACGGTACGTTGAGCGGCGCTCCCTTCGTCGTCGAAGGAAAAGGAGCCGCGGGCGTGGGGGATGGTGGCATCATCAAGGACCGTGACGAGGGGTGAGGCGACCATGGTCCCCACCTTCCCCGTGTAGACCGACATCCCTGCCTGGGCAAGGTCCGCTTCGAGACCGTGGCCAATCGCCTCGTGCACCATGGTGCCACCGGCGGACGAGGAGAGAACTACTGGCATCATTCCGCCGGGCGCCTTGCGGGCCGAGAGCATCATCACCGCGCGGCGGGCAGCCTGGATGGCGATTTCCTCGGGGGACGTCTCCTGGAAGAGTTCCAGGCCGCGGAAGGCACCAATGGGCTCGTAACCCGTCTGAATGACGTCTCCGTCGGCAGCCACCACCTGGGTCATGAAGACCGTGCCGGTGCGTCCCATTTCGATGAATTCACCCAGGGAATTGGCAATCTGATACTTCACACTGCCGTCACGGTAGACCACCATGACCTGGCGAACCCTAGCGTCAACTCCCCGGGCGGCCTTCTCGCCGCGCGTCACGAGAGCCACTTTTTCCAGAAGTGGTACTTGGCCGGGGGGGATGGCAATGGGAAAGCCTGCCGCAGTTGTCTTCGGGCGCATGTCAATCGTGCTGTCGAAGCTCTTTCCCTGAACCGCGCGGCTGACAGTGGCCGCAAGCTCCATGAGGGCCGACTCGGAGACGTCGTTTGTATAGGCATAGGCGGTGCGGAGATCAGCGATGACCCGAAGCCCCACCCCTCGGTCGCTCCCGGCGAGAACCTTCTCGATTTTGCCGTCCTCGCAGACAACCACGGTGGCGCCCCCCTCCTCGAAATAGAGGTCGGCGAACTCGCCGCCGTTTGCCAACGCCCGGCGCAGTATCCGTCCCACATCCATTCTATCGAGCATCGTTTGTTCCTCCGTGTGTTTAGATGTCCTCGAATCCATCCCCTGCAGGCGCCACTTCGACGAGCTTCACCTCCTGTCCGATAGCCCGGAGGAGTTGCTCTACTTGGGCGCTTACATCTACTCCGAAGGTGACGCTTACGACCGTCTCCCTTCTGGCTACGGTGGAGAGCGTCGTCAGGCCTTCATGGGCTTCGAGGACGAATTTCAAGTATACCAGGTCGTGCTTGTGGAGCCGGAAGTAGCGGGTGAGTTGTGGCGAAGGCGGGTGCATGATCATCCCTGGAGGGCGACCAGGCCGGCCCTGCCGGGGAGCTCTCCCATGGCGAGGGGGGCGTCCGGGGCTGTGGCGGCATATTCGGTGGCCACGTCGGCCAGGGTGACGAAGCGTGCACCGCGCTCCTTAAGCCTTCCGATAAGGTCGACGAGAAGCGGGGCCATGATCTTACCTTCCAGCTCGGCATGGATGGTGTGGACGTTCAAGCCGGGGACGATGAGAGACAGGTAGTGGTCATTGATGTTTTCCATCGTGATCCCGTTCTCGCCGAGGAGTTCGTCCATGGTGGGGAGGGTCGTGGGTATCTGCAGGGTGGCGAAGCGTCTGCCATTCATCACCGGGTAGAACGGGGTCCGGCCACGGCTGTCGCTGCAGTGGGAAAGGGCCATGGCATCCTGGATTTCGAGGGAATCGGCGCTCACCGTCCAGCCCGGGGCGGCTGTCGTGCTCGTTCGGTGGCCGAAAATCTCCTCGAAAAGGGCGCTCGCCCGGCCCAGCTCCATGAGGGCTGTCTGTTTCGGCATCCAGGGAAGGAGGTCGTGCCACTTCACGTGGTCCCAGCAATGGATGCCGACTTCGTGACCGCGGTGGGCGGTTTCCCGCAGCACCCAGGGGAAAGAGGCAGCGATCATGGGGGGAGGCAGGAGCGTGCCATACAGCATGGTCTTCACCCCGTACATGGAGGGGGCGCGCGTGCGGAGCATTTTCTTCAGAAAACCCTTGCGGGTGAAGATGCGACGGATAGCCTTCCCCGAGTTGTCGGGGCCCATGGAGAAGTAAAAAGTGGCGCTGATGCCTGCCTGGTCGAAAATGTCGAGGAGGCGGGGGACGCCGTCGCGGGTGCCGGCGTACGTGTCGACGTCTACTTTGAAGGCGATTACGGGATTGTTCATGAATGGCGCGGTGGCGCGACCGTGCTACAGTCGCCGCTGTATCCTCTGCTGGGGAATTGTTGTGGGAATTCTCGCAGCACTCTACCCTTAAATGGCGGAAGACACAAGAGGTTTTCGCGCGATGCACGGGCTCGTCAGATCATGCCTTTGGCTTTGAGCTCGCCCTTCACCCAAGCATAGAGTACTGGTGCCGCCACCAGTCCCGCGATGCCGAAGAGGGCCTCCATGGCCAGCATGGCACAGAGAAGTTCCCATGCCCTGGCGTGAACCTGGCCGCCGATGATGCGGGCGTTGGTGAAGTATTCGAGTTTGTGGATAGCGATAAGGAAGATGAGCGAGGCGAGCGCCACGCCCGGCGAAACGCCCAGACTCAGAAGAACGATGACGGTGTTGGAAATGAGGTTACCCACGACGGGAAGAAGGCCGACAACGAAGGTGAGCGGGATGAGGACTGTCAGCAGGGGGAGATGGACACCGCAGACGGGAAGGATCACGATGAGATAGAGTGCCGTGAGAAGGGTGTTGAGGGCCGCGATTCTCACCTGCGCCAGGACCACCTTGTCAAAGGCGATGGTGAGGGCCTGCGCCCGGGTGTGGAGCGCGGCGGCAAGCGGCGGCCAGAGATGGGGATCGATGAACTTGTGCAGCGCGGTCATCCCGCCCACCACCATGCCGAGAAGGACGTGGGCGAAGGTCTTGAGCCCTGCTACGCCGAAAGCGGAGAGCTTCTCTCCGTGCTCGCGCACGAGATCCGCCAGTTCTTCCCGCAGCTCCTCCGTGGAGCCGGGGAGGACGTCCGCCGCTTGTTCCGGCAGGGCGTGACGTACCCTGAGGAGAGTCTCGGCTACCGTCGAGAGGAGGGAAGAGAGTCCGCCGTTTCCCTGGAGGAAGGACCAGAGGGCGAGCGTGATGCCGGTGAGGCCGAGGATCACGCCGCTGGCGAGGATCGTGAGGGCGGCGGTGTGGGTGAGCCCTCCCCAGTTGGCCGGGAGACGGCGGGCCAGTTTTACGGTAAGGACGTGGACGGCCAGGCCGGCAAAAACGGCCGGGAGAAGGTGCCAATGGAGGACGACCGGGACGGCGAGGGCGGCGAGGCAATAGCTGGCGACAACCGGTCGCGTGTTCATGGTGAGCTCTCTTTCTGCAGCCGTGGTGAGGAATACGCCGGTGGCCCATCGGGCCGTCTACCATGGCGCTCAAGGTACACCGAGCGGGGGCGCCTGTCAACAGCCTCCATGCCATCTTCCCTCGAGAGAGGTCGGTCATTGCGAAAATAGATAGTAGGGTTTAAGTGTATTTAGATTATCAATTTGAACTATCGGTTTGTTGACTATATAAGAAAGAGCTGGCGATTCTATATAACTCTACATGAAGGAGTACACGTGAAGATCTTTGGTTTGCTTTTGGCGGTCGTGATGATGGCGGTTGGTGCTACAGCGGCATTTGCTGCGGGCACAGCCAAACCCTACAGGGTCGTAAGTAGCGAGGAGCTCAAGGCTTTACTCGATGCCGATACGAAGGGCCTGGTTATCATCGATGCCCGCTCGCCTCAAGAGTACGAGGAAGTGCATATCCGCACGGCCGTGAGCATTCCGCTTACGCTGCTGGAAATGAATTCCGGGCTGCTTGCCGTTCCCAAGGACGCCAAGCTCGTGTTCTACTGCAACGGCATCAAATGCGGCAAGAGTGGCAAGTCGGCCAAGATTGCCGTCGAACAGGGGTACCGTGACGTAGCCGTGTATGCTGACGGCATGCCGGTCTGGGAGGAAAAGGGCTATGCGATCTATGCCGGACCAACCTATGAGAAGAAGATCGAAACCACCAGGATCAAACCCCGAGATTTGAAGGAGCTGCTGGATTCGAAAGCCGGATCGATCACCGTCGTGGACGTGCGTGACCCGAAGGAATTCTCCGAAGGGCACATTCCCGGCGCGATCAATATACCGGTGACCACCTTTGCGGCCGGTTCAGGCGTGCTGGACAAGGGGAAACGTGTAGTTGTCTACTGTAACTCCGGCGGGCGCAGCTACAACGCTTACCGCAAACTGCAGAAACTTGCTTACCCCACCATTGCGCAGGCGATTTTTGCAGACTGGAAGGACGCGAACCTGCCAGTGGAAAAATAGGATTCCTTTGCGCTCGATGCATCAAAGGCCGCGTCAGACGACGCGGCCTTTGTTATTTCAGGAGCTTTGATGGTCGCCGCGGGCCTGGAGGGTCCGCTGCACCATGAGGCGAAAGAGTGCTTCGAGGCCCATCTGCACGCCAGGCGATTCGATGATGCCCAGTGCTCGGGCGATGGCCTCGAAGGTGGCCAGGCCCTCTTCATGGTGCTCCCGGCGGATACCCCACGCGGTTGGAGGTCCCTCGGGCAATCGAACCATCTCCGCCCGCTCCAGTCCCGGGAGTCTGCGCCCCATTTTTGCGGCCTGGCGCCAGCTGCCATCCGGCACCACGAGAGTGACCGGCCGGCAGTCGCGGGCAAGGAGTTGAGCGCTGAGAATAGGGACATCATCCCCCGGATAGAGGATGAGCGTCCTGCGGTGTGGCACGTCCAGGTCACTCAGGTCGAGTGGCCTGTCTTGGTAACCGTGAATGCGTACCTCGCTGTTGGCAAGTGCCTCCAGGGCCAAGGGACCGGTGGCCGTGGGTTTGTGGTGCTCGCGGCGGTGCATCACGAGAACAAGCCGGGTGCTCAGGTCATACGTGGGGATGGCTGCACAGATGCAAAGTGGCAGGTGCATGCGACAGCGGGGACAGCGTTCACTTCGTTTCGACCTGGTACCCATGATACCTTTCGCCTATCCAAAGAAAATGAGGCAATAACCGAGAATCTGTGTTGGTATGATGAACCCCATGATCACCGTGGCGGTCTTGGGGTCCAACCGGCCGGACTTGAATGAAATGTCCCCGTAGGTTTGCGGGCAATCCTGCAGGGCAAACAGAGGCAGGAATACCTCCCAGCTCATTATGAGAGGATACATGTATCTCATGGCCTGAACCTTCGAGATGATGAGAAGTGTCAGAGTCACCAGGGTACACCCCAAAAGGACAAGGAGCACCTGGGGAGGAACGGAATTCTTCAAGCGGCGTCGTGCCTGAAGGTAGACAAACAAGGCAATGGATATGGCAGCCAGAAACGTTCCGTGAGCCCATTCGAGCCATGAAATCGATAATCGTCCGTAGGATCCGGCATTGCGCGAGCTGTGGATCAAGAGATTGTGAATCAGATCCTTGATGTGCTGGAGCGGCATGAACCAGAGGTAAGGGTCGGAAACAAAGAAGCCCATGAGCCCGCCACTTAGCACCGGACCTATTACGCGGGCGCCGGTTCTGAGCGTTAGCAGGAGCAAAAGGGGCGCGCCAACGAGAATGGTGACATCGAATCTGGTTGAAAATGAGAGGCCAAGAAGGACGCCCCACAAAAAGTAGAGCCATAGTGAAACCTTCCCGTCCTGCTTCCACAGCCAGCATGATGCTAACGCAACAAGTACGGTGAGAGCTGTGACGGTAGCCGTCGGCGGGGTCGCTTTGACATAGAATCTGCTCAAGGTGAGAATGAATGCTGTCGTAAACCACCAGAGCGACTGCGGTTGCAGCACATAGCAGAGAACGGCGCACGCTGCGGTCGCTCCTGAGATGATCACTGTCAGGCTGAGCGTCAGAGCGTTGCTGTACGAGACTCCGAAAAGCACATGAAACACGCTTCCCAAACTTATGAGCGTGGTTCCGGGGTGTCCGTAACCGGCGAAGAAATTGAATTGACGAGGGTCGTTTGTCAGGAAAAAACGAAGCTGGCTTGCCCACATGCCATGGTCGGTGAGAAATATGGAGTTTCTCACCAGCTGAATGATGAACGCGAAAAGAAAGACCTTCCAGAAGATGCTTCTTGCCCGGGCGTGAGAAAAGTCGGGATTACTCGGTTTGCAGGACACTATACCCTCCAGTTGGGCCACCCATCGACCTCGACGGATTCAAGTCTGCTTGCTGTAATTTTTGCCAGTTGATCAGCCCAATGCGTCGGTGGGAAATTATATGTGTAACAACAAGCCTAAAGGAGGTATTCATGTCAGTCTTTATCGTCAGCTTGGGTGTAATTTCCATCGTCACCGTGGTAGCTCAGCTCGTTGGTTTTTTCAACCGCAGGGAGTGCTAGGCTTCAACGTCGCCGGCCTGCGGCGAGGTGACATCAACCGAAAAACGGCCGCTTCCCGATGGGAAGTGGCCGTTTGTGTTCTTGCGCCGCACGTGGCAGGTATCAGAGCAGGTGCTCTATCTTTTCCTTCTCCTCCACCAGATAGAACTCCAGAGTCTTTCGGAGGGCATCGTCAATGCCCGTGGCGGGAACCCATCCCAAGCGGGCCTTGGCGTTATTTACCGATGGGACGCGGGTGAGCATGTCCTGGTATCCCTTGCCGTAAAAGCTGTCGGATGTGGTCTCCACAACCTGGCATTTCTCGGCTTTCTCACGGTAAGCGGGGTACTCCTTCACCAGATCGATCAATTTGAGGGCGAGTTCTTTTACCGAGAGGTCGTTCCCCGGGTTGCCGATATTGAAGATTCCCCGGTCGGCGCAGCCGTCCCGGTTCTCGATGATCTTCATGAGACAGTCGATACCGTCCTCGATGAAGGTAAAGGAGCGGCGCTGATTGCCGCCGTCGACGAGCTGGATCGGCTCGCCGGCCAGGATGTTGTAGAGGAATTGGGTAAGGACCCGCGAGCTCCCTTCCTTGGCTGTGGAGATGGAGTCGAGTTTGGGCCCGACCCAGTTGAAGGGGCGAAACAGCGTGTACTTTAGCCCCTCGTGCTCGCCGTAGGCGTAGATGACGCGGTCGAGCATCTGCTTGGCACAGGAGTAGATCCAGCGTTCTTTGTTGATGGGACCGAGCATGAGGGGCGAGTTCTCCTCATCGAACTCCCGGTCGGGGCTCATGCCGTAGACCTCGGAGGTGGAGGGGAAGATCACGCGCTTCTTGTGCTTCACGCATTGACGGATGATCTTGAGGTTCTCCTCGAAATCGAGCTCGAATACGCGCAGGGGGTCCTTAACATAGGTCACCGGTGTGGCAATGGCCACGAGCGGCAGCACCACGTCGCACTTCTTGATGTGGTACTCTATCCATTCCTTGTTGATGGTTATGTCACCTTCGAGAAAGTGGAAGCGAGGATGCCCAAGGGAGTGCTCCAGCTTGTCTGTGGCCATATCGAGGCCGTAGACTTCCCAG
>DATDMX010000443.1:0-3096 GCA_036518575.1 Geobacteraceae bacterium
GGCAAAAAGAACTGCTGAAGAAGCAAAAGAACGAAGAAAAGCTGCTGCGCAAACGGGCCAAAGGCACCGTCCCCGCCGAAGAAAATGAGGGCCTGTCCCCCGTTGACGCAGACAGCTGAAGAGGCCGGGCCCCGCGCTGAAGCACTCACGGCGCGCAAGCAACCTGCAAGGTGCACGCGAGAGGTGTAGCTCCCGGTCCGATGAGATTTTGAGTGAACAACGACAATACGGCCGGTTCAGGCACTCTCGGCGAGCATGATCACCTGGAGCAGGTTCTGCCCGTAAGGAATACCGTCGGAAATTACCCAGACTTTCTTGTTGTGAATGACCGCCTGTAATGCGACCTCGTACGCCCATTGCGGCCAGCGCGAGGAATATCCGTCGCTGTGAATGTCGAATTCCACTTGAAAAGTTCCGTCTGCGACCCGACCCGCATGGTTTATCCAGCCCTTGTTCGATTTAAGATTAAGTTCTTCAACGAGCCTGGATAATTCTCGCAGCTTTTCATCCGCGCTCGCAGCGTGAATAACTACCTCGTTCAATTTCTTCGAAAGTTCAACAAGCTTTTGCCCCCGAGAAATTTCCATAATATCCCCCTTATGTGCTCTTCCCTATAATCGTGCAGATGCACGCAGTGCCCTCGTACACCATCAGGCATAGCCGTCCTTCTTACCCCAAACGCGGTTGTCTTCGAACATCCCGCTTCCTTTGATCTTCTCCGTTATCTTCCTGAAGTGGAACCCGTAAACCGCATAGGTTATGGCCAGCGGAAAGAGCCGCGGTCGCCGCACGAGAGACCAGAAGAAGAGTTTCCAGAAGTGCAGTCTCTCCCGGCCTATCACGCCGAGGAACAGGATCGATTTAAAGAGTGCCCCCACATATCCCCGTTGGACGTGAAACCGTGCGGGCTGCGGCGGGCGATACTCCCTCAGGAGCGCCATCACCCGCTGATAATAATTACGGGGCGAGTAAATGGTGTCGAGGACGGTCCGGTAACCGCCCATGAGCGCTGCGGGCTCCATCCGGGGGACGAAATTGAGGGCGACCTCCGTATTGTTGCCGGTGGCATCCCCCAGCAGACGTCCCTCGCGGCGCAGACGCTGGTGGAGCTTGGTACCGCGCAGAGCGGTGAGCATTCCCACCATGGCGGTGACGATGCCGCTCTCCTGGATGAAGCGGATCTGCCGGTCGAAAATGGCCGGAGGGTCGCTGTCGAAGCCGACGATGAACCCGCCGTGCACCTGTAGTCCGGCCCGCTGGATGCGCCGTACCGAAGCCAGCAGATCGCGGTTCCTGTTTTGCACCTTGCCGCTTTCGGCCAGGCCGTCCTCGTGGGGAGTCTCGATGCCGATGAAGACCTCCTCGAACCCCGCCCTTGCCATGAGCTCCATGAGATAGCCGTCGTCGGCCAAATCAATGGACGCCTCCGTGTAAAAGTAGAACGGCCGCCCTCTTCGCTCCATCCAGTCGATCATGGCGGGCAGGACCTCCCGCTTCAGCTTCCCCCGGTCGCCGATAAAGTTGTCATCCACGAAGAAGATCGCCCCGCGCCACCCCCGGACATAGAGGCTCTCCAACTCCGCGATCAACTGGGGAAGCTTCTTGGTGCGCGGTTTCCTCCCGAACAGTGCGGTAATGTCGCAAAACTCACAGTCGAATGGGCACCCCCGGGAATACTGGACGTTCATGGCGGCGTAGTCGCGGGCATCGAGGAGGTCCCAGAGTGGAATCGGCGTTTCCTGCAACGTCGCCCGCCGTTCGTCGGTGTACAGATGTCGGGCCTCCCCTCTGCGCAGGTCCTCCAGAAAGGGCGGAAGGGTGAGCTCGGCCTCGCCCAGCACCAAGTGATCCACGCCGGGAAAATCTTCGTGGCAGGCGGTGAAGAGGGGACCGCCGGCAGCGGTCTTCACTCCCAGGCACCGGCAGCGGGCGATCACCTCCTCTGCCGATTGCCGCTGGACGGTCATGGCGCTGATGAAGACACAGTCCGCCCATGCCAGATCTTCGTCGGCAAGAGCGCGAACGTTCATGTCCACGAGCCTTTTCTCCCACTCGCCGGGGAGCATGGCAGCCACCGTCAGAAGCCCCAACGGGGGAAAGCTCGCCTTCCGGCCGATGAATCTCAAGGCATACCGGAAACTCCAGAAGGTGTCGGGATAATGGGGATACACGAGGAGAATCTTCATGCGAATACTCCCGAAATGCGTCCTGCTCAGGGAACCGCCTTTCAATTGTATAGGGCCATCGCTTCGATTCAATTCTTTCGAATGTAAAACTTATGTAAAGCCTGTCCGCTGTCCCTCAGGCTCGCGCCTCACGAGCCCCGCTTCTCCCCGAGACCTTCCCGAAAGAATAAAAAAAAGGGGCCATCTAGGCCCCTTCTTCAGGTTCTGCATCATTTGATCACGCCGCCAGTTTCCACTCTCTGTCTTGACCCATTTCCATAAACAGTCGGAGGACGGTTGCCGCTTTCCTGGCAGCGTCTTCTCGGTGGTAATCCATAATCTTTTTCCCGCACGCGATAATTTCACGGAAAAGTAACTCATTCGATTTACTCATCTCGACCCGCCCATGCTCCCACTTGCTAACCTGGGTCTTGTCGATTTGCAGATTCCTGGCGAGGTCAGAACTGGACCAGCCTAGAGACTTACGGAGGAACACGATCTCCGCCGGTAAGAGCCGCTCTTCCTTCTTCACAAGAAACTTGGCGATACAGTCATGCAGGCCCTCAATGTTGCGAATCTTGGGCATGACAACGCCACACTCGGGGCATTTCCGAACGGTAATCGCATTCAGGGTGATGTTCTCAAGACCGCATTCGCGATAATGGTAGTTCTCAACGAACTCAATGAGTTCGCTTCGGTCACAAATAGGGCATCTCATCTCTTCTCTCTCCACGCAGTCACAATCATGAGTTCGTCTTCGTCAATGAAAGTGACGACAACCGCCATTTTCGGAGTTTCAACCCGGTACCGCCAACTTCCGTTCTCATACTCGCCTTCCCTCACTTTCCCGCCGCGAAGGATATTGATGCAGTCACTGGTGTCCATCTCCCGTTCTTCCATGCGCTCTATGGCATGAGGTCGGGAGTAGGTA
>DATDMX010000444.1:0-2461 GCA_036518575.1 Geobacteraceae bacterium
CCTCTGAGGTGAGAAAACTTGCCGAGCGGAGTCAGAAGGCAGCCGCCGAGATCAACGAACTCTCGGCTACCAGCGTGGAAGTGGCGGAGAGGGCCGGAGAGCTGTTGAACCAGCTGGTGCCCAATATCCAGAAGACCGCCGAGCTCGTCCAGGAGATTAACGCCGCGAGCAGGGAGCAGGACCTTGGCGCCGGCCAGATCAACAAGGCGATCCAGCAGCTCGATCAGGTGATCCAGCAGAATGCGAGCGCTTCCGAGGAGATGGCCTCCACTGCCGAGGAACTCTCGTCCCAGTCCGAGCAGCTGTTGAGCACCATCGATTTCTTCAAGGTCGATGACCGGCACACCGCGCGGCACACGACAACCGTGAAGGCGGTCCACAGGAAAGAGCCGAGGGCGACCGCCATCCGGCACGTCTTCCCCCTCGGCATGCCCGGCAGCGCCGGCGGCTATCGTGAGCCGGCCGTCGCCATGACGTCAGGTGTGGATCTCGACATGGACAGCGGCAGGGACAAGCTCGACGAGACGTTCGAGAAATTCTGATGGTGCCGCTGCAAAGCTCCCCCAAACCCGGGGATAGGTCGGTAAGGCTCTCCGATGGCGATTTTCGTCGTCTGAGCCGGTTCATCCAGGAGACCTGCGGGATCAAGATTAGCGACAGCAAGAAGACCATGCTGGAGACCCGCCTGCTCAAAAGGGTGAAGAGCCTTGGCCTGGGATCGTTTGCCGACTATTGCGCCTATCTGTTTGATGCTGGTGACGATCGGGGGGAGGTGGTCCGGATGATCGATCTCGTGACCACCAACAAGACCGATTTTTTTCGCGAACCGGACCATTTCGCCTACCTGTTACAGCACGTCCTGCCCGCGTGGGTGCAGCTTCAGCCCGACCATGGCGGCAGGAAGTTTCATGTCTGGAGCGCGGGATGCTCCACCGGTGAGGAAGCCTACACCCTTGCCATGGTGCTCAACGAATTTGCCGAGGGGAATACCGGTTTCGACTTTCAGGTTCTCGCCTCGGACATTTCCGTGCGGGCCCTGGAAGCCGCCCGTCTGGCCGTGTATGCCGAGGAGCGGGCCGAACCCGTTCCCATCCATCTCAAGAGAAAGTATTTCCTGCGCAGCAAGGACCGCAGCGCCCGGCAGGTGCGGGTGATTCCCGCCCTGCGGCGCAAGGTGCACTTTGCCCGTCTGAATTTCATGGCAGATGATTTCGGCATGGTCGAGAAGTTCGACGCCATCTTTTGCCGCAACGTCATCATCTACTTCGACAAGGGGACGCAGGAAAGGCTCCTGCAGAAGCTCTGTTGCCAGCTTTCCCCGCATGGCTACGTATTTCTCGGTCATTCGGAAACCCTGGGGGGGCTGGACGTTCGGCTGAGTATGGTCTATCCCACCGTCTACCGGAAGCTGCCATGAGCGTGCACGGCACCGCACACCGGCATATCCTGCTCAAGCCGGGGGAGCTCTACGTGGCCGACGGCCCCTGTCTCGTTTCGACTCTGCTCGGCTCGTGTGTCGCCATTACCCTCTACGCGCCCCGCAACAGGCTTGGCGCCATGTGCCATGCACTCCTTCCCTCGTGCCGTGAACCGGGACGCCTGGCCTGCCAGGAGCACTTCCGTCACGTGGAGTGCGCTGTTGGCTACATGATGGATGCCTTCAGGGAGCGCGGCATCCTCTGCCGGGAGATCGAGGCGAAGGTGTTCGGCGGGGCGGACATGTTTTCCGTTGGCCCCGGAGGGTGTTGGCCCGACGGTAGACCCACGGTGGGGCGGCAGAACATGGAGAAGGCCAACGAGATTCTCGCCGCGGAAGGGGTGCGGATAGCGGTGTGCGACGTGGGGGGATTGCGGGGCCGCAAAATCATTTTCTCTCCCCATACGGGCGAAGTTTTTCTCAAACGCCTGAACCGTCTGAAGGTCGGAATGGATGAGTGGCCGGCCGGGGGGGCGCCATGAAAAAGGTCAAAGTCCTCATTGTGGACGATTCCGCGCTGGTGCGCCAGACCCTGGCGGAAATCGTAGCTGCCGATCCCGATCTCGAAGTCATGGGAACCGCGGCTGACCCCTATATCGCCGCCGAGCACATGAAGTCGGAGGTCCCCGACGTCATCACCCTCGACGTGGAGATGCCCCGCATGGATGGGATCTCGTTTCTGCGCAAGATCATGACGCAGCACCCGATCCCCGTGGTCATGTGTTCGAGCCTCACGGAAAAGGGGTCGGAAACCGCCATGAAGGCCCTCGACTACGGGGCGGTGGAGATTATCGTTAAGCCGCGGCTGGGGGCGCGGCAATTCCTCGAGGAGGCACGGATCCGCATCTGCGATGCCATCAAGGCGGCCAGCAAGTGCCGGGTGAAACCGCTTCCGCCCGAAACGCGAACGGTTGCCCCGAAGCTGACCGCCGATGCGGTCATCTCCCGGGAAAGGCCCGCGGGCACCCTCACGACCACCGAGAA
>DATDMX010000445.1:0-2628 GCA_036518575.1 Geobacteraceae bacterium
CTCGACCTCGCCAACGCCTGCGTGGTGGGAGTGGTGGCGGGGATATTCCCCACGTGGCGAGGTGCCACCATCCGCATTGCCGAAGGGTTGAGGAGGGTCGGCTGATGCCCATCCCCCTCTCCTACAGCTACCGCAACCTCTGGACCCGCCGGCTCACGACGGTCCTTACCGCCACCGGCATGGCCATGGTGGTCTTCGTGTTCGCCGCCACCCTCATGCTGGCCGAGGGCCTGCAGCGCACGTTGGTCGCCACCGGTTCTCCCGACAACGCCATCGTCATCCGCAAGTCGTCCAACTCCGAGGTGCAAAGCGGCGTGGAGCGGGCCCAGGCGGCCATCGTCGAGAGCGACCCGGCCGTGGCCATCGGGTCGGACGGACGGCCGCTCCTGGCCAAGGAGCTCGTGGTGCTCATCAACCTGACGAAGCGGGGGACCGACAAGCCTGCCAACGTGGTGATCCGCGGCGTCGGGCCGGAATCGCTGGCACTGCGCCCCCAGGTGCATCTCAAGGAGGGGCGCATGCCGCGCCCCGGCTCGGCCGAGGTCATCGCCGGGACGAGCATCGCCCGCCGCTTCAAGGGAGGGGGGCTCGGCGAGCAGCTGCGGTTCGGCATGCGGGACTGGACCGTGGTGGGGATCTTCGACGCCGGCACCACCGGTTTTTCCTCCGAGATATGGGGGGACGTGGACATGCTCATGCAGGCGTTTCGCCGCCCGGTCTACTCGTCGGTGCTCTTTCGCCTGCGCGATGCGGGAGACGTCAGCGCGGTAAAGGAGAGGGTCGAGTCCGACCCGCGCCTTACCTTGGAGTTGAAGAGGGAGACGCGCTACTATCTCGATCAATCCGAGGCGATGGCCAAGTTTCTCCGCATTCTCGGATTAACCCTGACGGTCATTTTTTCGCTTGGCGCGGTGATCGGTGCCATGATAACCATGTATGCGGCCGTGGCGAACCGGGTCACGGAGATCGGCACCCTGCGTGCGCTTGGCTTCCACCGGGGGAGCGTGATCGCCGCCTTCATCCTCGAGTCGCTCTTCCTCGGCCTGGTGGGCGGGGTGACGGGGGTGGTCTGCGCGTCGTTCATGCAGCTCATCACCATCTCCACCATGAACTGGCAGACCTTTTCCGAGCTGGCATTCACCTTCGCCCTCACCCCGGCCATCGCTGCGAAAGCCCTTGGCTTTTCCCTCGTCATGGGGCTTGTGGGCGGGTTGTTGCCGGCGTTGCGGGCCGCGCGGCTCAGCATCGTGGATGCCCTGCGGGCGTCGTAGCAGGCTGTTGAAAAACTACTGCGGGGCCGGTCTGCGGTGTTGCCGCTCGCTCGGAAGCTCAACGTAGCCACGCCTCGCTCCCTCCCTCGCTTGCGCCTTGCATCCCGGCCTCCTCGTGACGTTTTTCAACAGACTGTCAATACTCAGCAAGAACATAGAGGTTTTCATGTCCAAGAACCACCCCCTCCGTTCCCGCCACGTGGCACTCCTTCTCCTCATCGCCTCTGCGGCCGTCTATTTCATCGACTACCATTTCTTCGGTCACGGTGGGGACATTGCGGCGGGCTTTCTTGCCAATCTGGCCTTTCTTCCGGTCTACGTCCTTTTCGTTACCCTCATGATCGAGCGGGTCTTGAAGGAGCGGGAGCGCCACGCCCTGCGCCAGAAGCTCAATATGGTGATCGGCGTCTTCTTCAGCGAGGTGGGAACCAAGCTCCTCGGCGACAGCTTTTCGTTCCTCGTGAACGGCGACGAACTCGCCCGCCTCGTGAAAATTACTCCCCAGTGGACGGAGGCCGATTTCAGGAGGGTCGCCGACTACGTGACCGGCCATGACATCCAGGTGGACAGCCGGCGGGGCGATCTGCAGACGTTGAGGAGTTTTCTTCTTGCGCGGCGCGGGTTCATGCTGGGGCTTCTCGAAAATCCCAACCTCCTGGAGCACGACGATTTCACCGACCTCCTCTGGGCCGTGTTTCACCTCATCGAGGAGCTTGAGGCGCGGCGCTCCTTCGACCGTCTTCCGGCGGCCGACATGGAGCACCTCTCGGGCGACATCAAGCGCGCCTACCGGCATCTGCTCCGCCAATGGGTCGTCTATCTCATCCATTTGCGGCACGATTACCCCTATCTCTTTTCCCTGGCCGTGCGCACCAATCCCCTCAATCCCGATGCCCATGCGGAAATCGTCGATACTTGATGCGTCACGTGGCATTTTCAGCGCTTTTCGGCCGGTTGGCGCCAGCAAAAAACAATTGCATTCCCAGAGGGTTTGCTATACATTTACTCCTTCTACGACACGTCATAACTCCCCCCTAAGGTGATTCTCGCTTGCAAAAATCGCGCACGTTGCAGGATCTACGGCACGACATCGACGCCATCGATGATCGTATTCTCGAACTATTGAACCAGAGGGCTTCGCTGGTCATCGAGGTCGGTCGGCTCAAGAGCGGCCAGAAGGCTGAATTTCACGTGCCGAACCGGGAGCGGGAGATCTACGAGCGTCTCTCCTCCGCCAATCCCGGGCCCTTTCCCAGCACGGCGCTGCGGAGCGTCTTTCGCGAGATCATTTCCGCCTCGCTCGCCCTTGAAGCGCCCATGAAGGTGGCCTTCTTCGGGCCGAAGGCGACTTTCACCC
>DATDMX010000446.1:0-4233 GCA_036518575.1 Geobacteraceae bacterium
GTATACTTGTGCTCAGTTCTCTCATGAACATGGTGGCGATTCCCGAGGACCAGCATGAATGTGCCGAATCTCCTCACCGTTATCCGCATCCTTCTCGTGCCGCTGATTCTTCTCCTCCTTACCCGCAGGGAGTTTGGGGTCGCCTTGTGGCTCGTACTCGGGGCCGGCCTGACGGACTTTCTCGACGGCTATATCGCGCGCCGTTTCGGCCTCATGACTCGTCTGGGGGGGGTACTCGATCCCCTCGCCGATAAGCTCCTCGTCGATTCTTCGTTCATGGCCCTCGCAGCGCTCCGTCTCGTGCCGTGGTGGCTGGCAATCGCCATCGTGGGCCGCGATCTCGTCATCCTCACCGGTGCCGGAGCCTGGTACCGGCGCATGGGAAGCATCGAGATGGAGCCGACCTTGCTCAGCAAGGCCAACACCTGTGCCCAGGTTGTTCTCCTCTACCTCGTCATCGCCGATACCGCCGGCATCGTAAGACTCTCACCGACCTTGCCCTTCCTCTTCATTGTCTCCTTTGTGCTGACCTTCGTTTCCGGCCTTCACTACGTGGTTGTCTGGGGCGGTCGGGTGCGGGTCCTGTAGGCCCGGTGGAAACTACCTGAATCCCCTGAAGATGCTGCGGAAGAAAGTCTGAACTCTGCCCGCAAACGTGTCATCCACTTTCTTCTGCATGCCACCGATGTTTGGCGTCTCCGCGAGGGCCTGACGGTATTCCTCGTTGGTGATAACGCGGTTGTCCCGCATGAGCCGCAGGATCATGTCGGAGCGTTTCAGTACCCGCGAGAGATGTCGGTAGGGGTTATAGGTTGCTTTGGGACCGGGGAGCATGGCGGCAAGGAAGGCGCATTCCCGCGGGCTGAGATCGTCGGCGGTTTTGCCGAAATAGTAGGGGGCGGCATGTCCGACGCCGTACACCATGGGGCCGAGCTCCACGACGTTCAGGTAGAGTTCCATGATTCGCCCCTTGGTGAGGACCCGCTCCATCCAGAGGGCGAGGATGACTTCTTCCAGCTTGCGGGTGAGGCTCTTTTCGCGGGTCAGGAAGAGGTTTTTGGCCACCTGCTGGGTGATGGTGGAAGCACCGCGAGCGAATCTTCTCTTCTCCAGATCATACTTTACGGCGTTCTTGATGGCCTTGATGTCGATTCCGTCGTGGCTGTAGAAACGCGCATCTTCGGCCACCACGACCGCCCATTTCATGACGTCGGGAATGCGTTGTGACGGCGTCCAGTGGCCGTTATTAGGACCCACGACGAAGGGGTGGTTGTTCCCCTTCCAGTCCTTAACCTGGATGGTGAGGTTCGTCGAGCGGTCGGCCAGCCTGGTGACTGACGGGAGCCGGAAGATGGAGACGGCAATGTAGGCCGAATAGGAGAAGATGACGCCAAGGACGCCGAGAGCGACCCATTTAACTACCCGCAAGCATTGCCTCCATGTCCTGCGCCGAAAAAGAAAAAGCCGGAGCCTCGAATATCGATGATATTTCGGCAACCCGGCTGTCTCGGTGAGACCCTGTAGGCTTTCCGCCCCATCCTCGCGGATGGTTGAGTAGTATCGTTACCATCTGGTTGTGAATCAGGTGGGGAATTAACCATATATCCGGGGAAATGTCAACCCTGCGCGGCCTGTTGGGAGATTACGGTTAAAGGGTGTAAAAAATGACATGGTGATGCAAAATGATGGTAAAATAGTTACAGAAGAGAAACTGAGGTAATGAAAGAAGGTGGCATGGATGAAAGGGATGAAAGAATCCGAAAAGGTGGGTGCCACGATGACAGAGAAACAGGCGCAAGAGATGGAAATCTGTCACGGTAGCGTTTGTATCGGAACCCAGAAGCCCACACACTGTATCTGCCCGACCGATAAGAAGTAGGGTCGACGAAAAAGGGCTGTTCGCTCATGGCGAACAGCCCTTTTATGTTGAATGGCGGATCGGTGCTCAGCTCCCACCGAGCTCCTTTGAGCGGGCGGTGGCCGCGTCGACGGCATTCATGAGCGTGCCGCGTACCCCTTTGCGTTCCATGACGTGCAGTCCCGCGATGGTTGTCCCGCCGGGGGATGTCACCTTGTCGCGCAACACCGCCGGGTGCTCGCGAGTTTCGAGAAGAAGTTTCGCGGTGCCGAAGACCGTCTGCGCGGCGAGGCCGGCGGCGACATCGCGTGGTATCCCGTTCTTCACGCCGGCATCGGATAACGCTTCGATGATGGTCAGAACATAGGCCGGTCCGCTCCCCGAGAGGCCGGTTACGGCGTCCATGAGCTTTTCATCAACCTGCCAGGTCTTGCCCACGAGGTCGAAGATGCGGCGGGCAAGATTTACATCCTCGTCGCTGGCACTCTTGCCGGCGCAGATCGCGGTTGCTCCCTCAAGGACAAGTGCAGGCGTGTTGGGCATGACCCGTACCACCCGAACGCCCGTCGGGACCGCCGCTTCGATAGCGGAGCTTTTCACGCCGGCCATGATGGAGATGAGACGCGTGCCCGAAACAAGAGCAGGGGCAACCTGCGCCAGTACGGGAGCCACCATCTGAGGTTTGATGGCGAGGATGATGACGTCGCAGGAGGTCGCGACGACCGTATTGTCGGATGTTACGGTGATGCCGTAACGGTCATTGAGAAATCGGCGCCGGTCCTCGACCGGTTCGGCGACCGTAATGTCCGAGGCCGGGAACCCGCCCGCATGGAGCCCCTTGATGAGGGCTTCGGCCATGTTGCCCCCGCCGATGAAACCGATTTTTTTGTACGTAAGCATTGCTTTTTCTCCTTGCCAAGGCGTTGCTGCAGGACGACTTCGAGCTTTCAGAAGCCGTTTCACCGCGTTCCATAGGTAATAAATCCCCGGCCAAAAGTCAATACCTGAATCCGCGGGTTTCGGGATGTCGTTTCGCACTCTCCGAATCGACGAGAATATGTTCCTCCCATAAGCCGCTCAGAGAGGGGAGGTATACCTCTGTCCAATGCGTGGCAATAGTGACGTAAGCAGATGAAATTAAATGATTGACAGGTGAGTGAGATTGTATTATAAAGCACACCCTGTGCGCGGTGGTTAAACAAGAAGTTTACAATAGCTAAACTTGGCTCTTGACAAAAAGTTTACAATCACTAAACATGGTTGAAAACAAAAAGTTTACCATTGCTAAACCCGGAGGACCATTTGAAGATCGGTGAGCGGTTGAAGCGGCTCAGAATGATCAATTCCCTGACTCAGGAAGAACTGGCGAGCCGTGCCGACCTGACGAAGGGGTACATTTCGCAGCTTGAAAACGATGCTACCTCTCCTTCTATCGCGACGCTCAAAGACATTATCGATGTCTTCGGCGTCAGCATGCAGGAGTTCTTCAGCGAGGTGACCGACGAAGACGTGGTCTACGGAAGGGATGCCCGGGTGCAGGCCACGGACGACGACGACCGCATCAGGGTCGAGCTCCTCGTCCCCGGCGCCCAGAACCGGGAGATGGATCCGGTCCTCGTCACTCTCGACCCCGGCGAGGAGATGGAAGAGCAGCCGTTCCACGAAGGGGAGGAGTTCGGCTACGTCATTGCCGGCCGCGTGCAGCTCAAGCTCGACGACAAGGTGCACACGGTGAAGAAGGACGAGTGCTTCTATTTCACGTCGGACAAGCGGCATTCGGTGAAGAATGTGGGGAAGGGGCCGGCCAAGATTTTGTGGGTAGTAACACCACCCACCTTCTATTACTGAGGGTTACAGGGGGATGCGATCTTCCGACCATCTCGACGCCGTCCTCGGCGGACTCCTTGTGCGACGTGGCGCTGCCACGCCTCCGCGGGTCCGCCTGTGGGTGCGCCGATCTGGCCGAAATCTCGCATTCCGCGGGTTTTGAACAACCATCGCTTACAGATCACTTACAGCGTCGCCAGGGCGCAAATATGGCGGTGCTTCCCGGGAGGAAACCATGAGCAAAGTTCTGATAATAGGAGCGGGTGGAGTTGGGCAAGTGGTCGCTCACAAGTGTGCCCAGCGCCGGGACATCTTCTCCGAGATTACCCTGGCCTCCCGCACGAAGTCCAAGTGCGACGCCATTGCCGCCCAGCTGGACAACTCCATAAAGACTGCCCAGGTAGATGCGGACAACGTCCCCGAGCTGGTGGCGCTCATCAAAGAAGTGCAGCCTAAGCTCGTCATCAACGTGGCACTCCCGTACCAGGATCTGCACATCATGGACGCCTGTCTGGAGACCGGGGTCGATTATCTCGACACCGCCAACT
>DATDMX010000447.1:0-4550 GCA_036518575.1 Geobacteraceae bacterium
CCCGGGACAGCCCGGGATTGGCGGTGAGATACTCATGCTCGGCCACCTGCTGGTATGCCTTGACGAGCGGCGCCGGGAGGCGGCGCTGGTCGCGGCGCAAAGTGAAGACAAGATAGTGGTCGCGCCAGAAATGGGCAGGTACGGAAAAATCAGCCTGCTGATGGTCATCCACATGCACCCAGCCGACGGAAAGCTCGGCGGGGATCGAATCTATGGAACGAAACGCGTTGGTTTTAAGCTGCTCGCTTGCCCACGCGAAGAGGTCACCGGGAGGAATGTCGCCGGCGACGCGAAACTGACAGATACTGACGGTGTTGGCAAGTATGCCCATGGTACTGCTCCTTCTCGTGTCGCATGACAGGTGGTGTTTTGTGCGCCCTATGGGATACACCTTTTGCGGTGGGGGGGCAAGCATTTTCTACGCGGCTTTCGGGAGGTGCCGGCGAGCTCTTTTCACAAACCCTTGCACCTCGGCCGGCATTTTGTAGTATAAAGAAGAGAAGGCGTAATTGCGCAAACGACTTCGAAAAAGGGAGCAACAAGGTGCACGATCTCCTCATCATCGGCTGCGGCGACATCGGCAGGAGAGTGGCAGCGCTCGCTATCAAAGAGAGCGCCTCGGTTACCGGACTCATCCGCTCGGCAGAAAAGGCGCCACTTCTTGAGCAGCAGGGCATCAGGGTTGTCAACGCCAATCTCGACGAACCCTCTTCGTTAAGCGGTCTGCCGGCCAAAGGAACCATTGTCTTTTACCTGGCGCCGCCGCCCGGCGGCGGCCACGTGGATACGAGGGTGCGAAACTTCTGCGGGGCCATAGCCCCGGGAGAAGAGCCGACCAAAGTGGTGTACATGAGCACGAGTGGCGTGTACGGCGACTGCAGCGACGAGTGGGTGACGGAAGATACCCCTCCCAACCCGCAAACCGCCAGGGGAAAGCGCCGCCTCGACGCCGAAACGGTCCTCACGGCATGGGGAAAGGAGAGGTGAGTGGCTGTGGTTATCCTTCGCGTCACCGGCATCTACGGCCCGGGACGTCTCCCCGTGACCCAACTCATGAACGGTCACGCGGTCCTGAAGGAGAGCGAAGCCCCTCTCACTAATCGCATCCACGCCGACGACCTGGCGCGCATCTGCATGGCGGCTGCCGAGCGGGCAGAGGACGGGGAAATCTTCAACGTGAGCGATGGTCATCCGAGCACCATGACCGCTTACTTCAACGCCGCCGCCGATCTCCTCGGGCTCCCCCGTCCGCCGCAAGTGGACCGGGAGGAGGCCCAGCGCGTGATGACCCCCCTCATGCTCTCTTACATCCAGGAGACACGGCGGCTCGACAACAGCAGAATGCTCGCGAGGCTCGGCATCAAACTCCTTTACCCCGACCTTGACGCCGGAATCGCGAGCTGCCGCAACGATTAGGGCCACGCACGTTGCAGCTTGCTGCACAGCCAGACATACGGAGATAGGCACTCACATGACCACTCAAGACATGAATAGCTCCCATCCAGCGTGGCGATTTGTCAGCGCCCTCGCACTCTTCTTGGCACTCACGGTGGGCCCGGCTCACGCGCTGACCGTTCCTGAAAAACTCATCTACGAGCTCAGCTGGACGGGGATCACGGCGGGGACGGCAACACAGGAAATAGCAGAGGAAAAGGGGCTCCTGAGAACCGTCTCCACCGCCCGGTCGGCTGACTGGCTCTCCGTCTTCTACCCCATCGAGGACCGGATCGAGACGACCCTGTCCAGAACGCCTTCGTCCCATCTCGGCCAGCCGCTCCATTACCACATGCACATCAGCGAGGGAAAGCACCGCAGGGACCGGGAAATCAACTTCGATAGTCATCTGTCCAAGGCATACTACAAGGACAACCGGAGCGGTGAAAAGGCAGTCGTCCCCATCAACGACAAGACCTACGACATC
Source organism: Geobacteraceae bacterium (assembly GCA_036518575.1). Classification (GTDB taxonomy): domain Bacteria; phylum Desulfobacterota; class Desulfuromonadia; order Geobacterales; family Geobacteraceae; genus DATDMX01. The sequence goes on from DATDMX010000447.1 coordinate 1,922, forward strand.
TATTCGAGTTTCTACTATATCCGCTTTGCGCCCCTAGAGGTGGGCAAATCGGTATTCGTGTCCATCATCGACGGCAAGGAAGCGTGGAATCTTGAGGTGCAGGTCGTGAAGAAGGAAAAACTCAAGACAAAGTTCGGCACGATGAATACCTTTCTTCTCAAACCCATGGTCCGGAAGGAAGGAGTGTTCGAAAACAAGGGTGACGTCTATATCTGGGTCTCCGACGATGAGCGCCGGCTGCCGGTGAAGGTGCAGGTGAAAGTGGTGATCGGCAGCATTACCGGAACGCTCGTCGAGGTGCGCTGACACACCCATGCATGTCAAAAAACCTTGCTTTTTCGCCAGGATATGTTAAGTTAGTCGGGTATGTCGGCATTACAACCAGTAATCATCCCGCGACAACAGCACCCTATCAGTCGCCGTAACCTGAGTCCCAATGCCCTGCGAGTCCTCTATCGGCTCAAGGACCATGGTTTTATCGCCTACCTTGTCGGCGGTTGCGTACGCGACCTGTGGCTTGGGCGAGAACCCAAGGACTTTGACATCGTGACCGATGCCACACCCGGCCAACTCAAACGGCTCTTCCGCAACTGCCGCCTCATCGGCCGACGCTTCCGCCTTGCCCACCTTCATTTCACGGACGAAATCATCGAAGTGGCGACCTTTCGTTCTCTCGCTACCGCAGAGGAAGATTCCCGGCCCACGGAAGAGTCGGGAGACACGCGGCCGCCACGACTCCTCAAGGACGAAGACGGAATGGTCCTGAGGGACAACGTCTTCGGCACGCCGGAGGAAGACGCTCTCCGGCGTGATTTCACCGTGAACGCCCTCTATTATGATCTCGTCGATTTTTCTCTCGTCGATTATGTTGGTGGGATCTCCGACATGGAACGCGGCATTATCCGCACCATCGGCGCCCCATCCGTACGTTTTACCGAGGACCCGGTAAGAATGCTCAGGGCCGTGAGGTTTGCCGCCCTGCTCGGTTTCGCCATCGACGGGGCGACCTGGCAGGCCATGGTCGAACTCGGCACCACCATCAACCGGGCCGCTCCTGCCAGACTCTTCGAGGAAGTGCTCAAGCTCTTCCTCTCGGGGGAGGCGGAAAAATGCTACCAGCTCATGCGGCAGACAGGGCTCTTCGCCGCCCTCTTTCCTCGGTTTGACGACTGGCTGACGCAGGAGACCGACGGCTTCCCCCACACGAGGGTAAGCCAGGCCCTCGACCGGGTGGACGGCGCCTGCCAGCGCGGTGAAAAAATGGCTCCGCAGGTGCTGCTCGCTCTTGTGTTCGGTCACTACCTGGAAGAGATGGCCGAGGGGTTTCGCCGCAATGGAGCGTCGCAACAACAGGCCCTCGACATGGCGGTGACCACCTTCCTGACCGAACTTGCGCCGACGGTTCTCATCCCCCACAAGATCGGCATCATGCTCCGCGACATCCTTGCCGCCCAAGACCGGTTCCGTAAGATGCCCGGCAAGCGCCCCCAGGTGTTCATCGCCAAGCCCTCCTTCCCCGCCGCCCTTGATTACCTTCGTTTCACGGCAGCGATAAACGAAGCCGACGAGGGCGTGGTTGCCTGGTGGGAAAACTTTGCTGCAGGAGAACTTCCCCCTGCAGCCGCAGCCGTCCGTGAAGAACGGCCTGATTCGGCACCGTCAAACGGAGACAAACGTCCGCGTCGACGCCGGCGCAGACGTCGCTCCGCTTCTCGCGATGGCCGTCAAACTGCGACATCGGACAAACAAACTCCCCCGGAATGACGGCAGCTATCGTCGCTGCGCCGCTCTTTCTCCCGCCCAGGAGATGACCGGTTGCGGCAGAAAGCAGATCCGCATGCCCAAGATTATCTGGCCAAAACCTTTCCGCTACTTCGAAAACGTCCAGCTCTTCCTCATCACCCTGTGCCTCGTGATCGCCTTTGCGGTGAGCTCTATCTTCTTCTTCCTCTACAAGCGCACGGACAACCTGCTCCTCGAACGCCTGCGGGAACAGGCCGTCACCTATACCGACCTCATCAATCACACAAAACAGTGGAATTATGACTATGGCGGCGTCTACGTGGAGAAAAGGAAAGGCACGGAGTCGAACGCCTACCTGAAGGGGCTCGGCATCAACCCGGATGTCACCGCTGGGGGGGAAAGAGTTTTCACCATCCGCAATCATGCCATCATGATTGAAGAGATATCCCGCCGCAGTGAGAAGCAGGACGGGGTCAAGTTTCGCATTGTCAGCCTGAAGCCCATTGACCCGAGCAACTCGGCCGACGACTTCGAGGCTGGCGCCATCCGGCGCTTCGAAAAAGGGGACAAGGAGTATTTTCGCGTGGAACGGTTTGAGGGAAAGCCTCCTCGTTTCCGCTATCTTCATCCCCTCTACGTGGAGCAGAGCTGCCGCGAATGCCATACGGGCCGAGAGTTCGCCATCGGCAGCGTTCTCGGTGCCGTCAGCGTCTCCATCCCCATAGCCACCATGGACGAAGATACGAACACGACGAAGCTCTTCATAATTTTGGCTGCTCTCGTCACCATAGGACTGCTCGTCGCCATCACCTACTTTCTCACCTGGCGGCTCGTCATCGACCTTGACGACGCACAGAAACGCCTGAAGAAACTTGCTTCCACCGAT
>DATDMX010000448.1:0-7667 GCA_036518575.1 Geobacteraceae bacterium
CCTACAAGGAGCAGGTTTTCAAGATCCTCGATCCGGAGAAGACGCGGGTCGTATTCAACTCGGATTGGCTCGGCAAGCTCTCCGCCACGGACATGATCGGCCTGGCTGCCAAGTACACGGTGGCACGAATGCTCGAACGGGAGGACTTCAGCAACCGCTTCAGCAACCAGCTCCCCATCAGCATTCACGAGTTCCTCTACCCGCTCATCCAGGGGTACGATTCGGTGGCCCTCAGGGCAGACGTAGAGTTGGGTGGGACCGACCAGAAGTTCAACCTCCTCGTGGGGCGTGAACTTCAGCGCGAATGGGGGCAGACACCTCAGAGCGTCATCACCATGCCCCTTCTCGAAGGTCTTGACGGCGTCAACAAGATGTCCAAGTCCCTCGGCAACTACATCGGCATCAACGAGCCAGCCGACGAGATCTTCGGCAAGGTCATGTCCATCTCCGACGAGCTCATGCTCCGCTACTACGAGCTCCTCTCCGACCTGTCGCTCTCTGAGCTGGAGAAACTGAAGGCCGACCTCAAGGACGGCTCCCTCCATCCCATGGATGCGAAGAAGCGTCTTGGCCGGGAAATGGTGGCCCGCTACCATGGTGAAGCCGCAGGCCGGGAGGCCGAGGAGAACTTCGTCCGGCGGTTTCGCGACAACGAGACTCCCGACGAGATGCCCGAGTTCACCCTTGCCGCCTCTGGCGACAAGGCCCTTCTCTGCAAGGTGCTCGCGGAGGCGGGGCTCGTGCCGTCCAATAGCGAGGGACGCCGCTCCCTCAAGGGTGGTGGAGTGAAGGTGAATGGCGAGCGGGTTTCCGACGAAAATACCGAGATTGCCGCCAGCGGCGAGTACGTCCTCCAGGTGGGGAAGCGGCGCTTTGCGCGGGTTAGGTTTGCGTAGAAGACAATCGGAACACTTTGGATAAAAATTGACGGGGATGAACAGGATACACAGGACGATGGCGCATGAGCCTTCCACACGGTGTCCTCTCCATCCCCGTAGTACGTAATTAAACTTGTTTGTTCTTTTTTAGGACCGGTTCGACCGGGTTAGGAGCAGCTGATGAAACCGTTATTTTTGAATCCCCCCACCTTCGAGGACTTCGATGGCGGCGCCGGTGCCCGCTACCAGGCATCCCGCGAGGTTACCTCCTTCTGGTATCCAACCTGGCTCTGCTTTCCGGCCGGCATGATCGAAGGCTCGCGGGTCGTCGACGCCCCGGTGCAGCGTCTCTCCCTCGAGGAGTGTCTCGCCATCGCCCGCGACTTCGACATGGTGGTCATGTATACCTCCACGCCGACGCTGGCCCTTGATGTCGCCACCGCCCGGCGCATCAAGGAAGAGAAGCCCTCCATCGTCACCGTGCTGACGGGGCCGCACGTGAGCGTCCTGCCCGAGGAGTCGCTCCGCTTTGCTGCAGGGGCCGTGGACATCGTCTGCCGCGGCGAGTTCGACTACTCGACCAAAGAGCTTTGTGAAGGGCGCGAGTGGGACAAAGTGGACGGCATCAGCTTCCTGCGCGACGGCAAAGCGGTCCACACCCCCGACCGTCCTCCCATCACCGACCTCGACGCTCTGCCCTATGTGGCCCCGGTCTACAAGCGCGACCTCCCGGTCGGTGAGTACATCATTCCCCATTTCCTCCACCCCTACGTTTCCATTTATTCGAGCCGTGGTTGTCCCTCCAAATGCATCTACTGCCTCTGGCCCCAGACCTTTTCCGGCCGGACCATGCGCTGCCGCACACCGGAGAACGTCTACGGTGAAGTTAAGTGGATCATGGACAATATCCCGGGGGTACGGGAGATTTCCTTCGATGACGATACCTTCACCGCTGATCGCCGGCACGCCCGTGAGGTGGCGGCGAAGCTGAAACCGCTGGGGATATCGTGGACCATCAATGCCCGGGCCAACTGCGACTACGAGACCCTCAAAACAATGCGCGAGGCGGGGCTTCGCCATGTGGTGGTGGGCTTTGAGTCGGGGAACGAGCAGATCCTCAAGAACATCAAGAAGGGGGTCACGAAGGAACAGGCGCTTGAGTTCACGAGGAACTGCAAGAAGCTTGGCCTCTCCATCCACGGCGCCTTCATCATGGGGCTTCCCGGCGAGACCCGCGAGACGATCCGGGAGACGATCGAGTTCGCCAAACGTCTCGACCTTAACTCCATCCAGGCCTCCCTTGCCTCTCCCTATCCCGGCACGGAGTTCTGGGACCTCTGCAAGCAGGAGGGATGGATCTCCTCGGAAAGCTACATTGATGACTCCGGCCACCAGACGTGCGTCATCAACTACCCCCACCTCACCAACGACGAGATCTTCCGCTCCGTCGAGGAGTTCTACAACAAGTTCTACTTCCGCCCGAAATACATCGCCCGCAGCGTCATGAAGATGATCGTCGACGCCGAGGAGCGCAAGAAGCTCCTCAAGGAAGGGAAGCAGTATCTGGCGTACATGCGCAAAAGGAAGCAGGCTGCGGCGCGATAAGAAACGCCCGCCTGCGTTATTGCCGGTGCCGCTCGCTCCTTGGCGTCTGGCATATGGGCATTCTTGATCGCGCCGAAAATGGCAGTGACAGCATGAAAGAACTCATCATAAACGCCGACGATTTCGGCCTCTCCAGCGGCGCCAACCGGGCCATCATCCGCGCCTGGCAGGGCGGCATCCTCACCTCCACGTCCCTCATGGTCGGAGGAAAGGGTTTCGAGGAGGCCGTCGACCTTGCGCGCGAAAACCCCGGCCTCCAGGTGGGGCTTCATCTTACCCTCGTTCAGGGACGGGCAGTGGCGGAGCACCCCGGCTTTCCGTCCATAGCCGACCGGGACGGGAACTTCACCAACGACCCGGTCCACGGTGGCATGCGCTATTTCTTCATCAAGCCGCTGCGCCGCCAGCTCCAGCGGGAGATCGAGGCGCAGATCGAGCGTTTTCTGGCAACCGGCATCCCCCTTTCCCACATTGACGGCCATCTCAACATCCACATGCACCCCGTGGTGTTCGATATCCTTGTCGAACTCATGCCGCGCTACGGCGTGACGAGTTTCCGCCTCTCGCGCGAGCGGTTCGGCACCGAGCTCGGCCTGAGTAGCCGCAGAGTTGTGGGAAAAGCCGTGGACGCCTTCATCTTCGCGCAGCTCGCCAACAGGTGCCGGCCGGTACTTGACAGGCTCGGCATCGCGTACACCGGCGAAGTGAAAGGGCTCCTCAACTCAGGCGCCATGACCGAGGAATATCTGCTGAAAGCCATTGACGTCCTCGGCGAGGGTGTCTCGGAGATATATTTTCACCCCGGCTGTCATCCTGACGCCGAGCTTTCGAAGTGGATGCCCGATTACCGCCACGAGGACGAGCTTGCTGCCCTCACGAGCCTACGGGTGCGGGAGAAGCTGAAAGCTCTCGGGATACGTCTCAGAAACTACCGGGGCGAGGCGAAAGAGACCGTGCTGCGGTCGACACTCATGGAGCTCTCGTCGTCCATGGCACGTTGACACAGAGGTTTTTGCGAGGATTTACATGCTCAAGACTTTCATTGTTATGCTGCTTGCCGTGACCGCCGGTACCATCGGCGATCTGCTCCTCGCCAAGGGGATGAAGGAGCTCGGCGACATCTCCGCCATGAACCTGCGGGGAATTCTGAACGTTGCCCTCCAGGCGCTCACCACCCCCAAGCTCATCATCGGCACCGCCATGCTGGCGATCTTCTTCTTTTTGTGGCTTGCCGTCCTCTCCTGGGAAGACCTCTCCGTGGCCCTTCCCATGCAGGCGTAGAACTACGTCCTTGTCGCATTTCTTTCCCAGTACTTCCTCGGCGAAGTGGTGTCGCCCCTCCGCTGGTGCGGGACCATCCTCGTCTGTATCGGTGTCATGCTCATCACCAAGAGTGGCGGAGCCTGAGTTTCGCCCTTCAGCACGAGCTCAGAACGAACAAAGGGAGCCTCATCGAGGCTCCCTTTGTCGTTGCTACAGCGCGTTTGTGTCGACAGAGAGCAGGTTACTCCGTCATGGTCTGGCTCTTTAGCTTGCGCTGCTTCGCTATGGATGCGGTGACTCTCTCGAGGGAGGCCGTGACGGCTTCATGGGGCGCCGCGAGCTGCCGGTCTGCTTCTTTCAGAAGTGCCAGCGCTTCGTCAAGTCTCCCCCCCACTTCGGCACAGACGGCGAGATTGTGCAGGAGGCTCACGGCCGAGGGCGCCAGCGCTTTGGCCTCGGTCCAGATCTCGCAGGCCCGGTCGAATCTCCTGTTCTTCGCAAACTCGAGCCCCGAGGCGAGCTTGTCCTTTGCCGCCTCCGAGGGGATGCCGTCCTTGTCGTTCATGAGCTGAATCTGGACCTGCTGGTAAAACGGCGCGATGTCGTTGCGAATGGCGTCAAGCGTACTCTTTTGGAGGTAATGGATCATTTCGTCGTGGCTTTGCAGAGCGCGGTTTGAGTCGGCGCAACGTTTCGCCTCCATATTCCGGGAATAGTTGTCGGCATAGATGATTCGCGCCGTTTCCACCTCCACGAGCTTGGGGGTGACGTTGAAGTCGGCAGTCCTCTTGATGCAGTCGACCTTCGTTTTGTTCCATGACGTACACTTGCCCTTGTCGTTCCTGGCCGCGCACTCCGAACGGTCCTCCACATACTTCGAGTCGTGCACCTTCGCCTTCGTGATCTGCCCGATGTAAATTCCTTTTGCTCCTATCATTTTGCCGACCTGCGCGGCTGTGTCTGGGTTAACCAGTCCGCTTTGCGACAATTTCATCTCATCCATCACCTTGTCGAGTGCGGAGCGGTTCACGACCTCGAAGAATTGCTTGTCATCAATAACTATGCTGGCCAGTTTTCCCTCGAACTCGGCGGCGAAGTTGGCTCCGTCGGGGCCATCAAAGGGGAGCACTGCCACCTTTCTCAGCCTTGCCGACTCGACCGATTTCCCCGGCTCGAGCTTCATTACGGTAATCTTGGGGGCGGCACAGCCGGCCGACAGCAGACTCACCGCCACGACGCAGAACATGATTCTCTTCATACACTCCCTCCCCCACGGTATTGAATCGAAGGCTCATCCAGTCATTCCTATAGGTGCCTTAGTGTCCCTTTCTCTGCACTTCCTGCATGGCCTTCTCGAATTTTGCCTGGTCAAACCCCTTCAATACCTTGTCGTCATTGCCGATGACAATGACGGGAACCCCCTGGCTCTTGTACTTGCCGGTCAGTTCGGTCAGCGCCTCGCTGTCGATTTCCACGTCGCGATTGATGAAGGGGATGTTGTTCTTGGTGAAGTACTCTTTGGCCGCTTTGCAGTGGGGGCACCAGGAGACCGAAAAAAGGACGATTTTCGGGTACTTTTGCTCGGTAGCGGCTTTCGGGTTGATGGGACTCTGCGGGGAATTTTCCCCGGCAGCACCTGAGAGCAACGGGGTGGCGAGAAGCAGGACTGCCAGGGTGAGTGCGACGAGATGGCGAAACATGGGACCTCCTGTGGTGCGAAGCACTATTTTTTCGGCGCCAGGAGTTGGCGCCGGATCAGCGTGACGTGGAGCGGTTTTGACTCGCCCGGTCGCCGCAGGGTCAGAAGCACTTTTGTCCCTGCTTTGCCGCGCAGCCTTCGGTCGACCATCTGTCTGAAGTCGCTCCCCTTGGTCGGCTTGCTGTCGATGTGAGTGATGACGTCGCCAACGCGGATGCCGGCCAGGTGGGCGGGACCGCCCGTGACGAGCTGGCGGACGACGATCTGGCCATCGGTCTGGGGAACACCGTCTATGCCGATGCCGCCGAAGTTGGCGGCAGAATTTTCGCCGCGCCCCGGCGCAGGGGAAAAGAGGGCGAAGATGAGAGCAATGACAAGGATTTTTAACATGATGCTTGCTACAATATAGCGCAGGGCGGTGGCGTGTCAAAGGATTAATGGCCGAGGCAATGACGACGGAACCGTTTGGTGGCGCCGCCGCCTTGTGCTACAATCTGAGCCACGTACAAAGGAGGGAAAGGGTTTATGGGGAGAACACGCATCAGGGAAGCGCTCTCGGCTCTGCAAGCAGGGAGCGAGGTCGAGGTCTGCGGCTGGCTCAGGACGTTGCGGGTGGGAAAGGATGTCGCCTTTCTCGCCGTGAATGACGGCTCGTGTTTCTCCTCCCTTCAGGTGGTGGCAGAGCCGCTGCTGGCAAACTACGACGACATCTGCCAGCTTGCCACCGGCGCCGCCGTGCGCGTGCAGGGGGAACTGGTGACCTCGCCTGCCTCCGGCCAGGCCTACGAGCTGCGGGCAGCCGTGATCGAGATCGTCGGCGCCTCGGATGAAAGCTATCCTTTGCAGAAAAAACGCCACAGCTTCGAGTACCTGCGCACCATAGCCCACCTGCGGCCACGCACGAATACCTTCGGGGCGGTCTTTCGCCTCAGGTCGAAGCTTGCCCAGGCCGTCCACCGTTTCTTTGCCGAGCGCGACTTTCTCTACGTCCACACCCCGATCATCACCACGAGCGATTGCGAGGGGGCAGGGGAGATGTTTCGCGTCACCACCCTCGATCTGGCGGGACTCCCGCGCACGGCAGGAAGCGTAGATTTCGCCCAGGATTTTTTCGGCCAGGGGGCCGGCCTCACGGTAAGCGGACAACTGGAGGGGGAGCTCTTCGCCCAGGCATTTTCCGACATTTACACCTTCGGCCCCACGTTTCGCGCCGAGAACTCCAACACCCCGCGGCATGCGGCCGAGTTCTGGATGATCGAGCCCGAGATGGCCTTCGCCGACCTGGCCGCCGACGCGGCCCTTGCCGAGGAGTTCTTGAAGTACCTCTGTCGCCACGTGCTCGACGAGTGCCGTGAGGACATGGAATTTTTCAACCGGCAGATCGATCCCGGCTTGATCGAGCGGATCGAGAAGGTCGCCTGTGCCTCCTTCGCCATGATGGAGTACACCGAAGCCATCGAACGTCTCAAGAAAGCGGATGCCACTTTCCAGTTCCCCGTTGCATGGGGAGTTGACCTCCAGACCGAGCACGAGCGCTATCTCACCGAGCAGGTGGTGGGGGGACCCGTCTTCATCGTCAATTATCCGAGGAACATCAAGGCGTTTTACATGCGACAGAATGACGACGGCCGGACCGTGGCCGCCATGGACCTGCTCGTGCCGAAGGTGGGTGAAATCATCGGCGGGAGTCAGCGGGAAGAAAGGTTCGATCTCCTCGTCGGGCGTATGGCCGAGGTGGGGATTACGCCTTCCGATCTCTGGTGGTATCTCGATACGCGCCGCTGGGGCTCAACGCCCCATGCCGGCTTCGGTCTCGGTTTCGAGCGGCTCATCATGTATCTCTCGGGTATGGAGAACATTCGCGACGTCATCCCCTTCCCCCGCACCCCCCGCCACGCGGAATTCTGAGTGGCGCACGTCGCCGCAGTAGTCGAGCAGCAGCCTGCTACTCCTTCCGCCGTGCCTCCATCAGTACCAGTTCCCACCTGTCTTCCGTCCGGTCACGGCGCAGAACGTAGAGATTGCCGTCGTCGGCGATGAGTTTGTAGTAGTCGTACGCCTCGCCATACCAGCGATCGACGATTTCCTCGACAAGGAACGTCTTGTCCCGCAGGGCAAAGGTGACCGGGCGTTCGTCGGCCTTGTAGCCGGCATAGCACTCTACGCTTATTTTCGCCATGGTATCACCCTCTTTCAAGGCTGTCGTGCACGGCTTCCCTTCT
>DATDMX010000449.1:0-4233 GCA_036518575.1 Geobacteraceae bacterium
GGGGAGAACGAGGGTGTGGGCGTCGGGGAACCGCTCTAACCACTTCTCAGTGGGAAGTTTGGCAAAGGGCTCGGCGGCGGGCCACCAGCCGGCGGGATCGAGGACCTGGCGCCGGAACGGACGGCGTGCCTCCACCGCCCGCAGGAGATGGGAGGCACTCAAGCCCCACGCGGCCACCGGCGCGCTCCTAAAGCACCACGGCTCCTCGTAGGCGGCAAGGGTGGCAGGCTGCGCGGCCAGGCGCGCTTCGAGATCCTTCGTCCCCACCGTTTCGGCCGATATCCCCTTTTTCCCGCCCAGCGTAAAAAGGAGCCAGCGGCCATCGAGCGCCGTGAACCGCAGGAGCGTCTTCCCGGCCAGGCCTTCGAGGACGTCGATGGCCTCCACCGGCTGGGGAACGAGGAGTTTGCAGAGGCGCCCCCCCTTCCCGGCGGTGCACGCCTTGACGTAGTCCCCCTGCACTCGGGTAAGGCGCTCCCGGGCATTCTTGTACGCTTCGGGCTCAGCCCCGCCGGTAGCCGCGGCCGTCTGCGCCAACGCCGCGGCCGCAGCGGCCAGACGAAGCGCCCCTTCCCCTCCCTTGGCGTAGAAGGCCGGAAGGCGTTCGAGCCCCTTGCCGAGGAGGTTATCCACGAGGGTTTGCTCCTGACTGAGACGAAGCTGCAGATACTCCTTTTCGGCAACGGGTGCCGCGGCAAGGGCCGTGCGCAGCCGATCGATCTCCGCCAGATGGGGCGCGGCAGAGCCCAGCTGGGCCAGGGTGGTGGGATCGTCGAGACCAAGGGCCCCCCGGCCGAGGATCTGGACCCGCTCCAGCTCGCTCAACCGTTCCACGAGGGCGAAGCCGGCTTCCGCGTCCTTCGCGGCAAGCTCCGCCAGGCGCGGCGCGAAGCGCTCCATGACCTCGCCGCGCCTGAGATCGTAGTCGGCGGGAGAGAGGCGCTCGAGGAGAGCGAGGGCCTCGTCGTAGCGGCCACGTGCCGCCAGGGCCCGCCATTCGCGGGACGCGGCCCGTGCTTTCTTTGCCGTGTCGAGAGCCTCCTGCCATGCCGCTTCCGCTCCCGCTGAGAGCCCCAACGCCGCGAGGACCGCACCACGGTTGAGGAGGGCCCCTGTGCGCAGAACGAGCTGATCGCGCGTCGCGCCCCCTTCACGGCCGCCCGCAGTCAGCGTCAGGGTCCGGTCCCAGTGGCCAAGGGCCGCAAGGAGCAGGGCTTGACGGCTGCCGTCGTCGGGCAGTGTCGATGCAAGTGCCGCGAGGATGGCACCGAGATCGTTGTGGTAACGGCCGAGGGCCTCGCCGGGCAGGGTGTCACGATATCCTTCCGCCAGGCGCGACGTCCGGGCCGCGGTGCCGAGGAAGTCGGCGACCTCGTCCGGCTTGTCGGCAGCGAGGAGTTCGCCCCAGTCCACGAGGTTGAGCATCGCGCTCACCGGGTTTGCCGCCTGGAGCGAAAGGAGGGTGGAGCGCCGGAACCCCTCGGCCGCGCTCCTGCGCTCGCCAAGGGCATAGTCCACGTGGGCGGTGCGGTGGGCAAGGAGTGCCACGCCGTAGAGGTCCTTCACGGCTATCTTCTTGTCGTCCGCGGGGTAGCGGTCGAGCTGGCCCCGCAGGAGCCCGGCCGCCTCGGCGGGCTCGCCCAGCTCGGAGACGATCCGCGCGAGGAACGTCTCGGCCAGCCGCCGCTCCTGCACCTCCGAGAAGCCGAAGGCCGCCTCCGTCGCCCCCCCCTTGTCGAGGGCCACGGTGGCGCCGATGGCGAGGAGGCCGCCCCCCCGTTTCGGCGCGGTCTTGGGCTTGGGAGGATAGAGTGCGATGAGGGAGAGGACTTCGCGGAAGCCGTCACGGGCTGTGGTGAGGAGGCGGCGCCGCTCCTCGCCCGAAGAGGTCTGGGCCTCGCGATAGGCAGCGACGCTGGAGGAGCGCCGGTTGGCCACGAGATTCCCCGTATGCCCCAGCCCCTTGTTGAGACGGAAGGCGGCGTCGAACTCGTCGCGGGCCTGGGCGAAGCGCTCCGCTTCGAGGCAGGCAAGCCCCAGCCGGTCGTGGACCTCGGCGCTCGTCTCCACGAGCCGTGGCACGTCGTCCAGACCCTTTTCCACGGCGGCCGCCATGGCCTGCAGCTCGACGTTGTGCTTGGCGAGGGCTTCCCCGTTCCACGATGAAGCCGAAGCCATGAGGCTGCGCTCCCGGGTAAGGAGGGCGCGCAACTTTTTGTCGAAGGAATCCCACCCCGCGGCGGGCGGGGCCTGGGGCGGCTCGGCACCGAGGCGGTCGAGCTCGGCGGTTATCTCCTGCTGCTCGGAGAGCGGCTTTTCCGCCCCCTTGTCGTGCTCTTTCCCCGCAAAGAGGCGTTCCGTCACCCGCCGGGCCAGGCGGCCGAAGAGGTCGAGCGGCCGGGCGGGATCGAGACGCCCCTGGGCCAGCTGGAGCGCCTTGGTGTAACCGGTGATGGGTGCCTCCTTCTCCCGCACCTGGAAAGCCACGGCGGCATAGCGCTGCCAGAAGATGAGCTCGGTCTCGGGGTTATCGAAGGCGATCCCGGCGGAAGCCCTGCGGCTGTAGTGATTCCAGGCCGTGGCATAGCTTCCGAGGAGGAAGGCGACGTTACCGATATTGAGGTCGAGGTTGGCGCGGTTCTCCGGGTTCTCGTGGCCGCGGTTCAGGAGCCACGCCCTGCGGTAGAGATCGAGTGCCCGCTCCAGCCCCCCCCGTTCGTTATGGACCGTCTCCGACACCTCGGCCAGATAGCCGCGGGTCTGGGGCGGGTACTCCGAATCGGGCATCCGCTCGGCCGCCCGGGCGATGAGGCGGTCCGCCTCGGCCAGGGGGGCTTTCCCCGGCAGGTAGGTCTCGCAGAGGCCGGTGGCGTAGAGAAGGACGGGATCGTCGGGATACTGTTTCAGAAGCTTCCGGTAGAGTTCGAGGAGCTCAGGCGCCTGTCCCTGGGCCGCCACCGATTTGATGTAGCCGCGATGGGCTTCGACGCTGCGGCCGTCATAGCGGATGAGGTCGAGGAAGACGGCGCGGGCCGCGGCCACCTCGCCGAGGCGGTAGAGGTTTTCACCGGCGGCGAGGGTCCGGCGGATGTAGGCCGCGCGGGCAAGCTGGTAGAGGGGGGCGTCCTCGGGCTGCTCGGTCATCTCCTTTTCGTAGAGCGCCGTCGCCTCGGCGTAGCGCTCCTCGCGGTAGAGAATCTCGGCCAGGGCAAAACGGGCCGCCGCGGTGGGCGTGGGAAGCGGGCTAAACTTCTCGAGCACGGTGCGGTAGGCATCCTTGGCCCGTGCCCATTCGTTCCCCCGGTACGCCAGGTCGCCGATACGGTTCCACGCCCCCATGGCCACGCGGGGAAGTGCGGTGCGGTACTGCTCGGCCAACGCGGCGAGCGCCTGGTGGGCATCCCCCTCGGGGGGCGCAACCTGGTCGAGTATGGCGCTGATGGCCGCCTCGGCCCACTCCTCCTGGTCGCCGTAGCTCTTCACCACCTCCACGAGGGCGGAAAGCGCCCCTGTCCCCTTCTCCAGCCGACCGAGGAGGACGGCGCGACGCAGGGCCGCCTCGGCCAGGAGAGGCCGGGAAACGTCACCCTGGGAAGGGACCTTTTCGTAGAGGGCCATGGCTGCCAGCTGGTCAGCTGCGCCCGCCCCGAAGTCGACGAGGAGCCGCGCCCCGTCCATGAGGGCCCGGGCCGCCGCATCTCCCCCCTTGCCGCGGGCGGCTTCATTCATGGCGGTTTGCGCCCCGCGGATGACGCTCTGGCGCCGGGCCGCCTCCACGAGGTCCTCGCAGCGCTGGGCCGCATCGAGTCTCAGCCGCGCGATCTCGGCCAGAGCTGCCTCGCGGGGAAACGCGGCGTAGCGGCGGGTCACGCTGCCATAGATCTTCCCGGCCAGCGCCGTATCCCCTCCTCGTTCGGCGAGGCCGGCAAGGGCGAGGCCGGCAAGGGCCCCCTCGCGGGTCGGTGCGGTTTCGCGCGCCTGGACACGGGCGCAGGCAAGGCGTGCGTGGGGCGGGTCGGGTGGCTGACGCTCCAGGATGAGGCGGGCCGTCTCCCACTGGGCCGCCGCGTCGGCACGGTCGGGGATTTCGCCCGAAGCGGGGAGGGAGAGGAGCTGGCCGCCGCTCCCCTGCCCCGCCACGAAGAGAAACGTGTCTCCGGCCGGGATGGGTGCCACCGCCAGGAGGGTGCCGGCGGTCAAAGGAAAGGCGGCGGGGAGGCCGTCATCCCCCGC
>DATDMX010000450.1:0-4783 GCA_036518575.1 Geobacteraceae bacterium
AGATTTTTGCCCGTGAGCCCCTCAAACGTTTCCTCGACGAGGTGCGTACCATTGCCCCCAATGCCACGGGTGAGCCGGTCATGGTGTACGAGTCCATGACCGTGCTCAGGGACTCCTACCGTAACGCGTTCCTCTTTGCCCTTGTGGCCATTGCGGCCATCCTCCTCGTCACCTTCAGGAGTGTCCGCTACGCCCTCATCGGCCTCGTGCCCCTCGTCATCGGCATTCTTTTCATGGTGGCGGGGATGCGGCTTTTCGGCATTGCCTTCAACTCCGCCAACGTCATCGTCCTGCCGCTCGTCCTGGGGATTGCTGTCGACTCGGGGATCTATCTCATCAACCGCTACCGCCGGGAGGACGAGACGCCGCCTCAGGTGGTGCTCTCCAGCACCGGCGTGGGGGTCTTCCTCAACACCCTCACCATCATGGCGAGCTTCGGCGCCCTCATGGTGGCTCGCCACCAGGGGGTCTTCAGTATCGGCGTGGTGATGAGCCTCGGCATGGTGGCGTGCCAGGTGGCGTTTATCGTGGTGCTGCCGGCAGTCCTGACTTTATTTGGACATAAACGGCTTCCCTGAAGGTCCATCTGCGCCTTGCAGTTGGAGCCTTTCTGGTACCCGTGGAGGTTTTCTCTTGTCACAAGGCAAAGGCAAATCTTTGAGCCTGCGCGGTGCCGTGCCGCTTTCGCACCTTTTCCTGAGAGAACGGGTGAAACCGGGGGACCGGGTGGTGGACGCCACCTGCGGCAACGGCAACGATACGCTCCTTTTGGCGCGCCTCGTCGGGGAGCCGGGGCGGGTGTGGGCCTTCGACCTTCAGGAGGAGGCGCTTGCGGCGACCCGCAGGCTTCTTGCCGGGGCGGGGGTGGAGGAGCGGGTGGAGCTCGTGGCCGCGGGACACGAGAAGCTTGCCGACATCGTCCGTGAGCCCGTCGCCGCGGTGGTCTTCAATCTGGGTTACCTCCCCGGCGGCGACAAGGAGTTCATCACCCGTCCCGCCACCACCGTTGCCGCCGTTGCCGCGGCACTGGAGCTTCTTCTTCCGGGAGGGCTCCTCCTCGTGGTCATCTATACCGGCCACCCCGGGGCTGCCGAGGAGGAAGAGGCTGTGCTCTCCCGTGTGTCGGTCCTCGATCCCCGCGCGTACAACGTCTGGACGAGTCGCCAGGCAAACCGCCCGCCCACCGCTCCCTACCTTGTCGTTGCGGAGAAGGCAGGGTAGGGGGATTCTCCTTTGATTCCAAGAGTCACTGTAAAAAAAGAAAGGTAGTTTCAATTCATGATCCAGCTCGTCGACATCAGCCGCCAGCACGGGGCGCAGATTCTCTTCCAGAACGCTTCCTTCCAGATTCTTCCCGCCACGCGCACGGGGCTCGTAGGCCCCAACGGCGCGGGCAAGACCACCATCTTCCGCCTCATCACCGGCGAAGAGCACCCCGATTCGGGCGAGATCGTCATTCCCAAGAAGACGGTCGTTGGCTATTTTTCCCAGGACGTGGGGGAGATGGCCGGCCGCTCGGCCCTGGAGGAAGTGATGGCGGCAAGCGAGGCCACGGTGCGCCTGGGTGAAGAACTGCGCCAGATGGAGGCCCAGATGTGCGAGCCCATGGATGATGACGCCATGGCAGCGCTTTTGGAGCGCTACGGCGAAGCGCAGGCGGAGTTCGAGCACCGGGGGGGGTATGACCTGGAGAGCCGCGCCCAGACGGTCCTCACCGGCCTCGGTGTCGGCCCCGACGCCTACAACCGGCCGGTGGAGGCCTTCAGCGGCGGCTGGAAGATGCGTATCGCCCTGGCGAAGATTCTTACCATCAACCCCGACCTTCTCCTGCTCGACGAGCCCACCAACCACCTGGACGTGGAGTCCATCATCTGGCTGGAAGAATGGCTGTCCTCCGAGTTCAAGGGAATGCTCCTCATGACGAGCCACGACCGGGAATTCATGAACCGCACCGTTTCCCGCATCGTGGAGGTGGCTAACCGCACCATCACCACGTACAGCGGCGATTACGACTTCTACCTGCGCGAGCGCGAGGTCCGCCGCGAGCAGCTCCTGGCGAGTCACCGCCGCCAGCAGGAAATGCTCGCCAAGGAGGAGGAATTCATTGCCCGCTTTGCCGCGAGGGCCTCCCACGCGGCCCAGGTGCAGTCGCGGGTGAAGAAGCTGGAGAAGATCGAGCGGATCGAGATTCCGCCCGAGCAGCGCACCATTCGCTTCGAGTTCCCCGAGCCGCCCCGGAGCGGCGACGACGTGGTGAAGATGGAAGCCCTCGGCAAGGTGTGGGCCCTTCCGGAGGGAGGGGAGAAGTCGGTCTTCGGCGGGGTGTCGGGGATCATCCGACGCGGCGAGAAGGTGGCCGTGGTGGGCGTGAACGGCGCGGGCAAGTCCACCTTCCTGAAAGTTCTCGCAGGGGAAACGGAGCCCACGACGGGGAGTGCGACCATCGGCGCCAGCGTCAACCTCGGCTACTTCAGCCAGCACGCCATGGACATCCTCGACCCCGCAGCCACCGTGTTCGAGACGGTGCAAAATGCCCTCCCCCAGGCGAACATCGGCGTCCTGCGCAATCTCTGCGCCGCCTTCCTCTTCCAGGGGGACAGCGTGGACAAGCGCGTGGAGCAGCTCTCCGGCGGCGAGAAGAGCCGGCTCGTCCTTGCCACGCTCCTCGGGCGCCCCATCAACTTCCTCATTCTCGACGAGCCCACCAACCACCTGGACATCCAGTCCCGCGAAATCCTCCTCGACGCGCTCCAGGACTTTGCCGGCACCGTAGTGCTCGTGAGCCACGACCGCCACTTCCTGCGCGCCCTCGTCAACCGGGTCATGGAGATCGATCACGGCGAGATGCGCGTCTACGAAGGGGACTACGACTACTACCTCCACAAGAGCGGCCGCGAGGCCCACGGCGGGTAGGGGATTCCGTAAATCAACTTGACATCTGGACCGAGCGGTCCTAAAGTAATCCCATGACTCAGGGACGACCGCTGGCATACGACCCCGACCAGGTCCTGGATGCGGCAATGCAGATCTTCTGGCAGCACGGCTACGAGGCGACCTCCATGCAGGATCTTCTCGCGGCCATGGGGCTTTCGAAGAGCAGCCTCTACCAGGCCTTCGGCGGGAAGAAGGAACTCTTCATCCGCTGCATCAACCGCTACTGCGAGGGGATGTCCGCCGGCCTGCGCTCGCTTTTCGACGAGGCGAAGTCGGGCCTTGCGTTCATCGAAGCGGTGCTCCTCAAGTCTGCGGCCGAGGCGCGTCATCCCGACATGCGCCGGGGGTGTCTCCTCATGAACACCGCCACCGAGTTTGCCCAGAAGGACGCCGAGATTGCGGCGCGAGTGGCGACCGGCTTCGAAGGTCTGCGGGGACTCCTGACGGCCGCAATCCTGCGCGGGCAGCAGGAGGGAGAGATTACGGCGGACGTTGAAGCCGACGCCTTGGCCAGCTATCTCGTCAGCAGCCTCGGCGGCATAAAGACCGTCGTGAAGGGAGGGGCGGACGAAAAGAAGGTGAAGGCCATAGTGGAGGTCATTTTAAGGGCGTTGAGGTAGCAGGATTTTTTTTGTTCAAATATGGACCGTTCGGTCCATTAATCCCACTGGCAGGAGAAAGGAGCAGAGCTATGACGACGAGGGAAAAAAACTTTACCGCCGCTCACATCGGTCCCTTTGAGGCCCTCTTGAACCGCGATTTTATGGGGTTCCACGGGAAATACTTCATCGGCAAGGAGTTGGGGCTCACCGGCTGCGAGGTGTCGCTCAACCGCTACCCGGCCGGGAAGGGGATGCCGTTCGTTCATGTGCACAAGAAAAACGAGGAGCTCTACCTAGTCCTGAGGGGAAAAGGTACCTTCTACGTGGACGGCGAGGAGTTCCCCGTACAGGAGGGAAGTCTCGTCAGGGTTGCGCCGGAGGGAGAGCGGGCCTGGAAGGCAGGCGATGAAGACCTCTATTTCATCTGTATCCAGGCCGAGGCGGGCAGCCTTTCCCAGGCGACCCTGGAGGACGGAATGCGACTTGCCACCAGGACGTCGTGGATGGCCGAATAGAAGTCAGAGATGGCCGGAGCGAAAGGGATGCCCCTTGCGGGGTGTCCCTTTTGTTGTTCCCAGACCATGCGCCGGGATTTGACATGGCTGTGATTTAAACGGTGGTTCCCGCACTATACTTAAGTGGGTGCGAAGCGGTTGATGTCCTGCTCGCCATATTAAGTTGAAAGGGGTGCCCCATGCATGATCTGGAACAACTCACCATTCTCATTACCGGCGCCACCGATGGTCTGGGCCAAAGGGTTGCCACCGACCTTGCAGCCAGAGGCGCCACGCTCCTCCTCCACGGGCGGGACCCGGAGAAGGGGGAGCGGGTGCTGGCGAAGATCCGCGAGGCCACCGGCAACAAACGGCTCAACTATTTCAATGCCGACCTTTCGTCCCTCGCCCGGGTAGAGCACCTGGCTGCCTCCGTTGCCAAGAGCCACCAGCGCTTGGACGTGCTGATCAACAATGCCGGTCTCGGGGCCAGCCCCGACCCGAAGCGGCGCGAGACCAGTACCGATGGTTTCGAACTGAGGTTCGTCGTCAATTACCTCGCCCCGTTTCTCCTTAGCCATAAGCTCCTGCCGCTGCTGCGTCGGACCGCGGAGTTAGCGGGCGAGACCCGTATCGTCAATGTGGCCTCGGTGGCTCAGCAGGCCATCGATTTTGACGACGTCATGCTCGAAAGGGAGTACGACGGCATGCGTGCCTACAGCCAAAGCAAGCTGGCCCTGGTGATGTTCACCT
>DATDMX010000451.1:0-5927 GCA_036518575.1 Geobacteraceae bacterium
GTCACCCACCTGGGCATCCCCCCCCACGGTGCCGGTCACGGCGACGGTGCCGTGAGATTCGGCGATGTTGATGGTGTCGTCGGCGGTGATGTTGTGGTCGAGGGTGATGGTGGGCTGCAGGGAATCCGTGGCCCCCACGGTCTTGTGACCGGGGCGGTACACCGATGGCCGCGGCGAAACGACCGGCACCACCGGGTCCACCGACTCATAGAGCTGATCGCTCGTTCCGCTCGTGCCGAGCCCCGCCCCTTTGCCGGCCAGGGCGGCACCGCTCCCCACCCTGACCATGGGAGCGGGCGACACGATCCTGTCGGATAGTGTCGGGTCGGGTGAAGCCATGAGATCGTTTCCCTGCGGTTGCGGGTCTTGCGGATCTTCCACATCCAAGAGCGTCTTCGGCGCGTCCACGTTGCCGCTCACCACCCGCAAACTGCCGGCCTTGGCCTGGTTACTGATGCCGACCATCTTGAAAAGGTCGCCCAGATTGTTCCCGGCCCCGGCCACGGTGCCGTCGCTGGTGTCGCAGGTGTCGGCAAAGGAGATTTTGGGGGGAGTATCGCCTATGGCGTCAAGCGCGCCGTTCGGGATGACGACGAACGTGTTGTCGGAAAAACTCAGCAGCAAATCGACGTCGGCCACATCGACCGACGTGAGCTTCGCCGCACACTGGGGAATGGTGATCGTTCCATCCGGTCCGACAACGGCGCGCTCCACCTGGTGCACCTGGCCGGATTCCTTCACCGCATCCCTACCCTTTTCGCCCTCAGTATCGTTTGCCATATCCGCCCCTGACACCAGCTTTCATTGCACCCCGCACCAACGGGAGTAACAGCCTCGCCCGTGGACGAACCTTACGGGCTCGTCACGAAGAACGATTCCGGCTCCGGCGTGCTGCTCTTCACCCGCAGCCCCAGAGAATCCCTCAGCCGCATCTGCTCGTTCACCTGCATGGCCAAAAGTTTCTGCGCTTCCTTGGCATCGGCCGCCATGTGAATCATCAGCTCGGAGATCTGGTTGCGGACCTCGTCGGTACTACGCTCCATGAGCGGGAACAGGGTCCCGAGCTGCGTGCCGAGCTGCTGCAGCTCCTTGCAGAAGGCGGTGCTCGCCTCGGTCTGCTCGGCAAGGGTGCGCAGCATGTCGCCCCGCTGCTTGCGCAGGTCGTCCAGTTCGGCGGAAAGCGCCCGCTGCTGCCCGCGTGCCGCTTCGGTGAGGCGCTCCTCGATCTTGTACGAGTCGAGCGCCCCCCGCAAACTCTTCTGCTCTTCCACCTGTTGAGCCAGGAGCTTATGGGATTCCTTGGCGCTGGCTACCGTGTGCACCGCCACCTCGGAAACCCGGGCCGAGATCTCGCCGAGCGACTCCCGCAGACTCTTCTGCTCTTCCACCTGCTGGGCCAGGAGCTTATGGGATTCCTTGGCGCTGGCTGCCGCGTGCACCGTCAGCTCGGAAATCTGGCCGAAGATCTCGCCGCTCCCTTTTTCCAGGGCAGTAACGACAGCCCCCAGTTGCCGGCCGAGCTCCTGCATCTCCTTGCGAAAGGCGGTGCTCGCCTCGATCTGCTCGCCAAGGGTGCGCAGCATATCGGTGCGCTGCTGCCGGAAGTCCTCCATCTCGGCGGAAAACGTCCGCTGCTGAAGGCGTGCCGCCTCGGCCAGCCGCTCCTCGATGCGCACGAGAACCTTGAACTCGTCGCCGGTGTACGCCCCACCACCGCTGCCGGCAACGGCACTGACACTGTCCTGGGAAAGGGCGATCTCGACGTGACGAGCGATTTCGGAACTGAGCAGCGAGAAGATATCCCCCTGCAGGCGACGGATGCCCACCATCATGAGGCCAAGGGTTATGGAGCCCAAGAGGCCGAACATGGAGGCGGAGAAGGCAATGCCCATGGACTGCATGGGGGCTTTCATCCGCTCGATCATGGTGCGAAACACGAGAATGGGGCTCGCGTTGTTCATGTCGAGATCGGCAAAGCTGCTGATGAGGGTCGAAATGTCGTTCAGGGTCGCGAGGAGGCCGATGAAGGTCCCGAGGAGCCCCATCCCCACGAGGAGGCCGGTCAGGTACTGGGGCAGCGCGTTGCGGCGATTGAGGCGGCCCCGGGCGTTGTTCAGTTCATGCTCGATGGCGGCCTGTTCCTGGTGGGAAAGGGCGCGTCCTCCCGAGGCCGCCACCATCTGCAGCAGGCAGGAGATATCGCCCGTGTAGCCATTGGCCATGTCCTGCAGGGTAGCCTGGTCGGTCTTGGCGCGAATGGCGCCGGAATACTCCAGGAGAGTGCGCGCCTCGCGTATGAGCCGGTGGGCGTTGATGACGATGAAGATACCGCCCGCCAGGATGATGCAGAAGATGGCATAGTTGATTTGCGGATGAGGGTTGCGGACGAGTGTCGCCTTGATGGGCCCGAAGAAGATGGCGGACCCGATGAGCAGCATGGCAAAAGGCAGTGTTACGAAGACGTAGTAAATCTTTAGTTGTTTGAACATACGATTCTCTCTTTACACTGTATTTGGCGACACCAGACCGGTCATGAACAACGTCTTGCAAGGAAACGGCGCTTCGGCACGGAAGGCGCCGTCGCGAAACTTCATCAGGGGGGAAAGAAGGTATGACAGGATCGTGCGCTTGCCCACCGCGATGTCCGCGGTTGCGGCCATGCCGGGCACGAGGAGGCCCGGCTTGTGGGTCCCCGACATGAGTGCCGCCACGTCCACCTCCACGTTCACGCGGTAAAAGCGGTTACCCCGGTCGTCACTGAGCGTATCGGCGCTCACCTCGGTCACATGCCCTTCGAACGTGCCGTACGTGGCGTAATCGTAGGCTCCGACACGCACCCGTGCCGGCAGTCCCCGGCGCAGATTGGCGCGGTCGTTGGGGTTGGAGCGGGTCTGGATGACGATACGCTGCTCGCTCGGGGTGATTTCCATGAGGATTTCGCTGGGACGCACCACCGCGCCGATGGTGGTGATGTTGAGCTTGTTGATGAGGCCCGCAACCGGACTGCGCACCACGTTACGGTCGAGGCGGTCCACGTTGGTGCCGATTTCATGGCTCGACTTCTCCAGCTCCTCGCGCACCTGCGTCAAGGAGGCGGATGCTTCGGCACGGAAACGGGCCACCGCCTCCTTCACCCGCGAGTCGGATTCCGACTGGGCGGCCTGCAGACGGGGAGCGGCAGTGGTCGCTTCGGCGATCTGGGATTTGAGCCGTTGGATGCGCGCCTGGGCGTCCAGGACTTCCATCTCGGACGCCGCGTTGTTCCTCCTCAGCCCCGCGATGACCTGATACTGCTTCTTCGCGACCTCCAGCTCCTCCTGCAGATTCTGCCGCTTCGAGTGGATTTCCGTGAGTTCGTTCTTCTTCTGCGAACCCTGGGCCTGCAGCGTCTGCACCTCTTCGGCCAGCTGGGCACGGCGGGCCTGCCAGGCCGCGGTTTCCACCCGGATCACGTTGGGGTCGGTCAGCGACTTCGGGAAGGAGATGGCGTTGTAACCGTTCAGCTCGGCAAGAAGACGCGCCTCGCGACCGCGCAGGGCATCGAGCTTCGACTGCTCCTGCCCCAGGTTCGAGCGGGCCTGCACGTCCGAGAGCTCCATGAGCGGCTGCCCGGCAGTGACCACCTGCCCTTCCTGGACGAGGATCTTCCGGACGATTCCCCCTTCGAGGTGCTGCACGACCTGGGACTTCCCGGCAGGGATGATCTGCCCCTCGGTCCGCACGATCACATCCACCTTGGCAATCCCGGCCCACACAAGCACACAGACACTGCTTGCCAAAACCAGCAGCACGAAGGCCCGCTGGGGAGAAAGGTGCGCGAGGAAGCTGCGCGCCCCGCCATTGCGATTAACACCAGCCTTCATCAGCGCGCCTTGACCCTCACGATTGCGGCATTTGCCTTGTGTTTCACTTCCCGCACCGACGTGGCGATGGCGTCCTTGGGCATCTTCATCTCAATGAGAAGATTTCGCACGGCCATGACGCGATAGAAGCCCATGCGCTTCGCCTCGGTAAAGCCGGCGGGGACTTCCACGACGAGGCTCGCCTTCCCTCCCGCCACGAGGGGTTGCAGTGATTCGCGCAACCGGTCGCGCTCCGCCGGCGAAAACGAGACCGCCTCATCCGTGAACCGCACGAGGACCTCGAAATCACTCACGACCGTCTTGTCGATGCCGTTTGCGGGCCTTGCCACATTGGACGCCACGTCCACGGTCTTCACGTGGCCGCCGGCCTGTGTGGCCAGAGCTTTCGGGGCGCCCCGCTCGGCGAGCTTCGTGTTCAGGCGCTCGATTTCCCGCTTCAGCTCGCTGTTTTCCCGGGCGAGATCGGTCGTGGTCGTGGCGGTCGCGGCAACGGCCGCGGGATTCTTCTTGCCGGCCTGGGTCGGCGTCTTCCCCTGGGTGGCGCGGCCCAGCTCCAGGGCAAACATGAAGACGGCCACGGTCATGATGGTCAAGAGAAAAAGCAGGTTAAGGACCAGGTTCGTTACGGCATCCACGTAACCCGGCCAGAAGATATCCGAACCGTCGCTATCGGTGTGGCGCTCTGACATATGGATTCCCCCTTACGGCAATCAGCGTTTCACGACGCTGGCTGTTTCAAAACGTGCCTCGACACCCGTGACCGGCGTCGCAGCACCATGGAGTGCCCCGCCGGCGTTCGACTCCGTTCCCACCTGAGAAGCCGGTCCCGGCGTGCCGAGCGTCAACCGCACCAGCTGGGTCACCGTGCTCAGCTCAAGCACATGCAGGCTCACCAGCCGTGAGCGGGCCTGGTAGAAGCGGTCGTACACATCCAGCAGGTCGAGGAGCGACTGGTTCCCGGAGAGCATGCGTTGCGACATGGCCTCAGCCGCGGTGGAAATGGACTGCAATTCCTGATATCCGGAGGTGATACGCTCGCGGGTGATGGCAAGGGTCGCATAATTGGCGGAGAGCGTCTGCACGACGCGGCGGCGCTGGTCGTCCAGGCGGTACTGCAGCTCCTTCAGCCGGGCCACCCGTTCGGCGTGGAACTTGTAATCGCCCCCGCCATTGAAAATGGTCCAGTTCAGCACGAGCATGATGCGCTTGTCCTTCTGGCCGGCGGAGCTCGGCTCCCCTCCGGCGTGTAGGGAATAGCTGTCGGTGTACTCGGCATCGAGACGCGGCAGGTAGCGTCCCTTTGCGGCGGACGTGTCGATTTCCGCCGCCCGCACCTCGGCCACGAGTTCGGCGATTTCCGGGTTTGATTTCATGGCCGTGGTGACGGCCTGATCGAACGACGGGGGGAGCAGCGGGGCGCCCACATCGTCGGGCGCCGGGAGCCGAACCTTGCGGGGAACGAGGTTCGTCAGACGGATGAATTCGATCCCTGCCGCCGCATGGGCCGCCTCCTGCTCCAGGCGCGACGACACCACGGCCTCCCAGCGCGCCCGCACGCGGGCCATGTCGGAAATGCTCGCCGCCCCGGCGCGGGCCCGTTTTTCGATATACCTGAGGAGGTCCGTCAATTGGGTCTCGAAGTCGCGCG
The DNA here is from genome assembly GCA_036518575.1 of Geobacteraceae bacterium. Lineage (GTDB taxonomy): Bacteria > Desulfobacterota > Desulfuromonadia > Geobacterales > Geobacteraceae > DATDMX01. The sequence goes on from DATDMX010000451.1 coordinate 5,512, forward strand.
TCATATCGGTCAGCAGACGGCTCGAGACGAGGGAAAGGTAGGCATTGACCACCGAGGCGTAGGCATCGCCGTCGCTTGTCCGGTAATTCTCGCCGCGCGCCTCCTCCAGCACCCCGCGCCGCCGCCAGTCGAAATAACTGGGGAGATCGAACAGGGGCTGGCGAACCGTCAGCGAATAATCGGCGCGCGAGTGGGTATCGTTGGGGATACTATTCCCGTTCGCATCCTGTTGCACCGAGGGCTGGGAATTCTCAAAACCGGCACTGGCGCGCACAAAGACGGCGGGAAGGAGAAGGGCAAGAGCCTGGCCCGTCTGCGCGCGGGCCTGCTCCGTGCGTTGCAGAGCCGCGAGGCTTTCGCGGCTGAACCCCCGGCCGACGCGAATCGACTCCAGCAGGCTCGTCTGGTCCATCTGA
>DATDMX010000452.1:0-6144 GCA_036518575.1 Geobacteraceae bacterium
AGCAGCAGTAGTCGCAGAGACCCGTTACCTTCATGGTGAACGTGGAATTGGCCGGAACCTGGAAGGACTCGCCACCCTTGACCGGCTTCCACGGCCCGTCGGCAACCCGGTACTCAAGCTCGCCGGCAAGGATTTCCATGAGTTCGGCAGCGCCGGTGGAGAATTCATACTCGCCCGGTTGGGCGATGCCGAGGGTCTTCTTGCTTCCGTCGGCAAATATGATGGTGCGGCTCGTAACGCCGCCGTCGAAGAAGACGTTTGCCTCGCGGACGACGGTGACATTCGTGAATTCTGACATGATTTAATCCTCCTCGTGCTGTTTTCGCGACACATGGTCGTTGTTTCCGAAGCACGTCTTGTATCATCTTTGGCCAGAAAATGCAAATGTGTCCAAGGCACAGGGGACGTGCCGTTGTTCACTAAAGATTCTCATGTATACTCTTTTGTGTTAAAAGCAGTAGCTTGAGAAGGGGGACGCTTTCATGGTGCATCGCAGTAAGCAGAAATGGCTGTTAATAACGGCATTTTCAATGACGTTCGTTTCGACGACAGCGGGGATGGCAACAGAGTTCCCGGCAACGAGCTTAACCATTGCCGGCTCCGGGACCAATCTTCCCCTCGTGCGCGTCCTTGCAACTGCTTTCGAGAAACGTCACCCGAAGGTCCATATCGATGTACCGTCGAGCATCGGCTCCACGAGTGCAATCCGGGCTACCGCTGACGGTGCCATTGCGGTAGGCCTCGTATCGCGGCCACTCAAGGACAACGAAAAGGGACTTGGTCTCGATGTCGTCACCTTTGCCCGGACGCCGCTCATCATAGGTGTTCATCCGGGCGTCACGGTGCAGAACATAACCTATGAGGAGGTCGTCGACATCTATCGCGGGAAGAAGACCACGTGGACGAATGGCAAGGAGATTGTCGTTCTTACCCGTGAGCCAGGTGATAGCACGATCGTGGCGATGGAGAGGGGGGTGCCGGGGTTCAAGGAGGCATATGACGAGAGTCAGAAGGCAAAGCGTTGGACCACGCTCTTCAAGGACCTCGTCATGAACGAAACGCTGGCACGTACTCCCAACGCCATCGGTTTTTCCGACCTCGGCGCGCTCACCATCGAGCGGCATCACATCCGGCCTCTCAGGGTCAATGGCGTAGCGCCAACCCTGAAGAACCTGGAAGCCGGTACGTACCGCCTCGCCAAGCCTCTCATGTTCGTCTGCCACAAGGAGAAGCTCCCCCCGGCGGCGCGTGAGTTCCTGGTCTTTGTCCGCTCGAAGGAAGGGGCGAAGATCATCCGGGCCAATGGCTATCTGCCGGAGAAATAGGTAATGTCCGGCAGTTCAGTCTACATAGGGATCAAGCAGCATCTCTCCCGCAGGCTCCTTCCCCTGGCGGCCGGCATGGGCGTGCTCATCGCGCTCCTTGCCCCCGCCACTTACGTGGTCATCGAGCAGAAGAGTGTTCAGCACCTTACCGATCTTTACGCCGGCGACCTGGCGGCGAAACTTCAGGATCTCGCCCTGGAGGCACCGGAGCTCTGGAAGTACCAGACGTACAAGTTCGCCGACATCACCAGAGGATTTCACCCGGCCCTCGATCTGATAGGTTTTGGGGTTCTCGACGAAAAGGGGACCCCCATAGCCGGCTATTCATCAAATGACGTCAACAAAATGCTCGGCAAAGATCTGTCCTTGGGTGAAGATCTTCTCTACACCAAGGGTACGGCTCCCATCGTCTTCAATAATCGCAGAGTCGGAACCGTTGAAATATTCGTGTCCGATAACCGGCTTAAACAGAACACCTACGTTCTCTTTTGCATTTCTTCCGCAGTCGGAGTGCTCCTCGCCTTCACCGTGTTCCGCTTTCCGGTCCGGGTTGTGGGCAGGATGGAGGAATCACTCGCCGAAGTCATCGATGCCCTGCAGAAGAGCGAGCGCAAGTACCGCTCCCTCGTGAACAACATTCCGGACGTCACATGGACGGCGGATAACAAGGGGAATACGCTTTTTCTGAGTCCCAATCTGCCGCGGGTGTATGGCTTTACACCCGATGAGGTGTGCCGCGATCCTTCCCTCTGGTTCGGGCGAATACATCCGGAGGACCTCGAACGGGTAAAGGACGCTTTCGTATCGCTCTTTCTGGAGGGGGGAACCTTTGATGTCGAGTACCGCATTCGGAGAAAGGACGGGGAGTGGATATGGCTTCACGACCGGGCCGTGGGGACGTACGAGCGGGGCGGAGAGCTTCTTGCCGACGGTCTTTTCACGGATGTGACGGAACACAAACAGGTAGTGGAGAAGCTGGCAGAGCAGAGCCGGGAGCTGGCTCGCTCCAATGCCGAACTGGAGCAGTTTGCCTACGTGGCCTCACATGACCTACAGGAGCCTCTGCGGATGGTGTCGAGCTACATGCAGCTTCTCTCCCGGCGCTACAAGGGGAAGTTGGACGAAGATGCTGACGAATTCATCGCCTATGCCGTGGACGGCGCAAACCGTATGCAGAGGCTCATCAACGACCTCCTCGCTTATTCACGCGTTGGCAGCAAAGGAAAAGAGCCGCAGCCGATCGACTGCAATGATGTCATGCGCCAGGCATTGGACAATCTGCAGGAGGCCGTCAGGGAAGCTGCTGTGGAGATCGTTGTTTCACCCCTTCCTACCATCATGGGGGACGAGGTGCAACTGATGCAGCTGTTCCAGAATCTGATCGGTAACGCCATCAAGTTCCACGGCGATGATCCCCCGCGCGTGGAGGTCGGGGCAGAAGCCCGGGGAGCTGATTGGCTCTTTTCCGTGCACGACAACGGCATTGGGATCGAGGCGAAGAATTTTGAGCGGATATTTCAAATCTTTCAGCGGCTCCACGACCGTTCGCACTACCCGGGGACCGGAATCGGTCTGGCAGTCTGCAAAAAGATTGTGGAGCGGCACCATGGTACTATTTGGCTGGAGTCAGAGCCCGGGAAAGGCACGACATTCCACTTTACCATTCCGGCAATGAAGGTGTCTGATGACCTGAAAGGAGGTGTTTCATGAACCACCCAGCAAGTTGCGGGCCTGTCGAAATATTCCTTGTGGAGGATAACCCCGGGGATGTTCGGCTGACGCGGGAAGCACTCAAGGAAGGAAAAATCTATCACAATCTCTGGGTGGCCAAGGACGGCGAGGAAGCGCTCGCCATGCTGCACAGGAAAGGCGAGTACTCGGACATCCCGGTTCCCGACATCATCCTGCTCGACCTGAACCTCCCCCGTGTTGACGGGCGCGACGTGCTGGCACGAATCAAGGAAGAGGAAGAGCTTAAAATGATTCCCGTGGTGGTGCTGACCTCGTCCGAGGCGGAGCAGGACGTCCTCAAGGCGTACAACCTGCACGCCAATTGCTTTGTCACCAAGCCCGTGGACCTTGAACAGTTCATGATGGTGGTGAGGGCCATCGAGAGTTTCTGGCTGACCATCGTGAAGATGCCGACGCGGATATGAGCGGAGGCGTGCCACTGTGTTGACTAAGCCTGACGAACCGGCGTCCCGCACCTCCGCCCTTCCGAAGAGCCTCAGTCTTGGCGTGCTTGCGGTCGTATTCATCGCGGAACTGCTCCTGATGTTTCTTCTGCCACGTCTGTTGCCGACGGCAGACGAGGTTGTCGTGGGAATCGCCGATTCCATCGTGCTTACGCTCGTCGTTTCTCCTTTTCTCTGTTTCTTCATTTACCGAGAAGCGTCGAAACGCAAGAGTGCAGATGAAGCCATGGCAGAAAGGTCCCGGGAACTTGCGCGTTCCAACGCCGACCTGGAGCAGTTCGCCTACGCCGTGTCCCACGATCTACGCGAGCCCCTGCGCATGATCCGCGTCTTCCTGGAACTCCTCGGCAAACGCTACGAGGGAAAGCTCGATGCCGACGCCGACGATTTCATTGCCTTTGCGGCGGATGGGGCGGCCCGGATGCAAAAGCAGATCGCCGATCTCCTCGACTATTCCCGGGTCGGGTCAAGCGGCATTGAGCTTTCGCCCCTGGAGAGCGGGGTTGCCCTTGAACGGGCGTTGGGTGATCTGAGACTTGCCCTGGAGGAAAGTGGCGCTGTCGTAACCCATGACCTCCTTCCGCGTGTCCTGGCAGACGAGTCCCAACTTGTGCGCCTGTTCCAGAATCTCATCGGCAATGCGATCAAATTCCGTGGCAATGAGCCTTTGACGGTACATGTGGGAGCGGCAGAGAGAGAAGGCGTGTGGGTCTTCTCGGTGCGCGACAACGGCATAGGGATAGCTTCCGAACATTTCGAGAAGATATTTCTCCTTTTCAAGCGAATCTACAGCCCGAGTGAATATCCCGGCACCGGCATCGGCCTTGCCATCTGCAAGAAGATTGTTGAACAGCACGGCGGAAGGATCTGGGTGGAGTCGGAACCAGGGCAAGGGGCGACGTTCTATTTTACACTACCCGTGATGGGAGACAGTTCGTCATGAGTCAACAGGCCGAGGGAAAACCCGTCGACATACTTCTGGTGGATGACAACCCAGGCGATATCCGTCTCACGAGGGAGGCCCTTCAGGAAGGGCAGGTATCGAGCCGTCTGCGGGTCGCCTACAACGGCAGGGATGCCCTTGCCCTGTTGCGCCAGGCTGCCAATGATGCCAACATGACTCTGCCGGACATCATTTTTCTGGATTTGAATCTTCCGGGCATGAACGGCCTGGAGATACTTGCGGAGATAAAGGGCGATGACAGGTTCAGGCACATACCGGTGGTAGTCTTTTCCACTTCCGAGGACGACCGCGATATCTGCCGGGCTTACGAGCACAGCGCGAGCTGCTATGTGGTGAAACAGTCTGAGGTGGAAAAGTTTACCGAGGTGCTGAAGTCGCTGGTGCGCCTTCTGGCCACAGGAGGTCAGAAGGGCGGTCAAACGGGTGCGTCAACTCAAGAGGAGACGGGAAGTGGCGGAAATTGACAATGAAAGACCGGCACCGTCCAACGTGACGAATTTCTCCGTCCGGGACATGACATTATACGGCAGGGCATTGCGAACCCTGGGGGCCGGGGCGTCAAGCATGGAGGAAGTTGCCGGCAGGGTCGTGAGATTCCTCTATGACAACCTGCTGGATGAACATGGGGAGCGGGCGTGTGTCCTGGTCCGGTTTTTCAAGACCCATCCCTATGGCGCACTGGATGATGATCTCCAAAGGATTGCCGGAGATATGCTGGGAAGTGTCCTCCCGGCGCCGGAAATGAAGAGTCTGGTCCTTCTCGGCACGGTCGGTGTGGAGCCAGAGTGGAACTCCCGGATGACGTCAAAGGGACATCAGGCAATTCCTCTGCCGAGCGAAGAAACGATCAACCAGATCCCCATGATCGGCGCGCTGGTCAAACAGCTCGGTTTGACGGCGAGTACACTCGTCAAACCGGACCCGAAACTGCTGCTGGACATGGAGCAGAGGACCTTCAACGTCTTTTATATTTCCGACGCGGTCGACAGTCCCTATATCCCGGCCCAGAAGGAATTTGTCGCCCCTTACAGGGTCTGGTCCGTTCTTGGGTTCGGCGGCTTGCTCCCTTCTGGCGAAGTTTTTGCCGTCATCATGTTCCTCCGGGTACCCGTATCACGGCAAACAGCCGAGCTTTTTGCAACACTTTCGCTCAATGCGAAGATCGCCTTGCTGCCGTTCGATCGGACAACGTTCGCATGAAGGGCGTTCTGCAAGAGGCCAGCGTGTCACGAGAAAATGAGACCCATACGAAGATGCGACAGCTCAGGTCAGAAGTCGCCACCCTGCAGCAACTCCTTGACACGTACGAAAGAATCGTGGTGGAGCAGACGGATCGATTATACGCCGAAATCGCAGAGCGCAAGAAGGCGGAAAAAGCGATCGCCGAACACGTTCGGGAGCTGGCCCGTTCAAATGCGGAACTGGAGCAGTTTGCCTATGTGGCGTCGCACGACCTGCAGGAACCGCTCCGCATGGTTGCCAGCTTTGTCCAGTTGTTGGAGCGGCGCTACAAGGGAAGACTCGACAGCGACGCCGACGAGTTTATCGCCTATGCCGTGGAAGGCGCCACGCGCATGAAGAAGCTGGTCAACGACCTGTTGGCTGTTTCCATGGTGGGAGGACTCGACCGGGAGATGAGGATGCTCGAAGCCGACCTTGT
>DATDMX010000453.1:0-3795 GCA_036518575.1 Geobacteraceae bacterium
GAAGGGCTCACGTACGCCTTCACCTTCGCCGCCGGCAACTGGCATCCCCTCACCTGGCTTTCCCACATGCTCGACGTGGAGCTCTTCGGCCTCGATCCTCGGGGGCACCATGGCGTGAATCTCCTCCTTCACACAGCCACCACGCTCCTCCTCTGCCTCTTCCTCCTCAAGACCACGGGAAAGCCGTGGCGTAGCCTCACCGTTGCCCTTCTCTTCTCCCTCCACCCCCTTCACGTGGAGTCGGTCGCCTGGGTGGCGGAGAGAAAGGACCTGCTCTGCGCCTTCTTCTGGTTCGCGACGCTTCTGGCCTACGAGCGCTACGTGCGCTCCCCCGCCGTCGGCCGCTACCTTGTCGTCCTCGTTTCCTTTGCCCTTGCCCTCTTATCCAAGCCGATGGCCGTTACCCTCCCGCTCGTACTCTTCCTCGTGGACTACTGGCCCCTTGACCGCCGGGGGGTAGATGCGCCTTCGCGGCGCCGGATCGTTACCGAGAAGCTTCCCCTCCTGGTCCTCAGCGCCGCTTCGACGGTCGTTACCTGGTTTGCGCAGCAGACGCTGGGCAACGTCGTCGCCTCCTCGCCTCTCCTCAGTGCCGGCAATGCCGTCATCTCCTATCTGCGCTACCTCGCCCGCATGGTCTATCCCCGCGACCTTGCCATCATCTATCCCTTCGATGCCTCGCTCGTCACCCTGCCAAAGGTGGTCGGCTCCCTTCTCGTCCTTGTGGCCCTGTCGTGGTGCGTCTGGCGGTGGCGCCGGCGCTTTCCGTTCCTCGTAACGGGGTGGCTCTGGTACCTCGTCACCCTCCTGCCGGTCATCGGTTTTGTCCGCATCGGCTACCACGCCATGGCCGACCGCTACACCTATCTTCCCCTCGTGGGGGTCTTCATGGCCCTCGTGTGGGGAGGAGCCCACGTGGCCGAGCGTTTCCGCCGCGTTCGGCTTCCTCTGGCCGTCGCTACCGGCCTCGCACTTTCCCTCCTCGCATTCCTGACGGTCGGACAGCTTCGGCTCTGGCGCGACAGCGTCACCCTCTTCAGCCACACCGTGGCGGTCACGAAGGACAACTTTATCGCTCACAACAATCTCGGCACGGCGCTCAGGGAAAGGGAGGAGTACGCCGCGGCCATCTACCACTACCGTGAATCGGCCCGGCTTCGTCCCGACATCCCCAATGCCTTCAACAACCTGGGGAGCATCTACATCATCATGGGGTATCCCGCCGAGGCCCTCGCCTGGTGCGACCGCGCCCTGCGCGTGGGACCCGCAATCGCAGAGGTCCACTACAACCGGGCACTGGCGCTCATAGCTCTTGGGAGGAGAGATGAGGCTCTGGCCGAATACGGGGAGGTGAAGCGTCTGAACGCGGGGCTGGCGGAGAGGCTTGAAGAGGATCTCTCGCAGGGGGGGAGACGCTGAGAGTCGCTACCAGACGTAGTCTTTGGCGATCTCGCGCTTGTCGTGGCCGTGGAGGATGTGGAAGACGCGCAGGCGCTTCAACCGCACCGGTGAGAGGGAGCCAAGCGGAATGTAGATGAGCTTCTTCCCCAACCTGCTTGCCAGTTGCCTGAAGAAGCTTCGCGGCGGGCGGGGGGCGGCATAGACCACGTGCTTCTCGCGGGAGTAGTCGAGGGCCGCGAGGAGCAGCACCTCGTGTTTTCCCCGCGCGGCCGCGTAGTCGGGGTCACGCCACACATCGATCATGCGTCGTGGCGGCGAGGAGAGGAGAAGCCCCCCATACTCGCAGCGGCAGATGCCGGGGCCCACCACATTGTCGGCTGGCGGGGTGGCGTAGAAGGCCATGTCCGACTCTTGCTCGTGTTCCCCCAGCCACGTCATGAGGTAGGGGAATTTTTCTCCCCGGCGATCCTCGTCGAAAATCACCACCACCGCGTCCACGCCACCCTTCACCCTGCGTTCCTCGCGGACGTAGATCCGTCCCTCGGGCAGGTTGCGCAGGGTCTCCCGCATGTCGACGCCGTCGAGGAGTGAAGCACTGAACGGCTCCACGCGGCATTCCTCGGCGGAGAGCTCTTTAGTCCCCTTTCTTTTCAGAAAACGGCCGTAGTCCTCGATGACCAGGTCCTCGGGGGGGTAGGAGCAAATGGCGGGGTTGTCGAAGCCCTCCAGCCACTGGCCGGCATGCTTTTCCCGTTTCCGGCCGAGGAAGCGCAAGCTGGAAAGCCCTTTCTGCCTTCCGGGTGAGCGGGGGCGGAAGCGGATGCGGCGGCTTCCCCCCCAGAGGTCCTCGGCCGTCAGGGTTATGGTGGGAAAGGAGCCCGTGTCCTTTTGCCAGGGGAGGTACGTGGCGAGCCGATAGAAGGCGTAGGCGAAGTTGTCGTCCACGCAGCCGCGGGCGGCGGTGAGCATCTGGAAGAGGTCGGGGAGGAGCCGGCCGCTCACGTGGGCGTAGTTGCGGGCAAAGCGAAAGAAGGCCCGTTTCTGCCAGAGATGGACCGGCTCCCCCGTTTCCTGGCGATAGTGGCGGGCCGCTTCCTGGAAGAGGCGCAGCATCGCCCGCTGGCGGTCGGTCATCTCTCCTTCCTTCCCCACCAGGCGGGCGCTTCGCGTCACCGAAGCCTGGAGCACTTCTTCCTCCGGGATATCCTTCTTGCCCCCGGCGATGAGCTCCAGGGCATGGTAACGGCGGCGAATCGTCCCTTCGGAGGGGGGCTCGGGGGGGAGGACTCCGCGGCGCAGCTCGTAGACCGCCGTGAGAAAGGGATATTCGCCGAGCACTTCGCGGCAGGAGTCGGGGTGGAGGGTGTTGAGCCGAATGGCCCGCCGCACCCGCCCCAGCGGTTCGGCCTGGGGCGAGGCGAAAAATTCCTTCACCCGCTCCAGGTGGTACATGCCGCAAACAAAAAGGATGCGGTCGTGGCGCCGGGCCAGCTGCTGGAGCCGGCAGGCCATACCCCGCTCGCGCCGCAGGTCCTCCTGTCCCGGCTGGAGGCGGCTGAAGGCGGCCACGACTTCACGGTAGTAGGGCGAGAGCCCCAGACGCTGGACGGCGTAGGAATCGGGGAGAGGATCGTCGTGGATGGGATAGGCGTCGACGTCCACGTCGACGCAGCGAAGCGGCACATCGCGCTCAAAGGCGAGGCGGGCCGCCTCGGCAAACGGGTCGGCAGGTTCGATGAGGAGGTGGATGGTCTCACCGGCCCCCCCGTCGTAGGAGAGGACGGAAACCTCGGGAAGCGCCTTTGCTGCCCTGAGGAATTCGCGCTCCAGCGTCGTGGGAAGCTCCACGGCGATGCAGTCGGGAGAGAGCCGTTCCACCGCCTCGCGAACGAGGTGGGCGAATTCCAGCCGGCAGTGGAGGATGGGAAGGGCATGGACGGGGCCGAAGGTTTCCAGGTGGAGGCGGTGAGGCATCCGGGGGGCTCCTGTCACGACGGTGCACTCTGCCGCTCCAGCTCGACAGCAGCGGCAAGCACTTCGTCGAGCCGGGTATGAAATTCAGCCAAAAGCGTTGGCAGGAGCTGTTCATCGCGTTTTTCCAGCGCCTTTTCCAGGCGGAGTGCGGCCGAGGCGAGGCCAGGGGAGCCGAGATAGCCGGCAACCCCCTTGATACCGTGGGCTATGCGCTCCCCCTTGCGCCAGTCCCCGTCGGCAACTGCCTGGTTGAGCTCGTTCCACGCCTCGCGTTTATCGACGGCGAAGGTGTGGAAGAGCTGGCGCAGGAGCTCCGTATCCCCTTCGAGGCTATCGAGGGCCGCCGCTAGGTCGATTCCAGGGAGTGAGTCAGGGAGGGGAGCGGCAGCGGACGGCTTGGCGGCAGAAGGCGCACTCTCC
>DATDMX010000454.1:0-4039 GCA_036518575.1 Geobacteraceae bacterium
GAGATGATCTGCACCGGCGCCCAGTTGCCCACGTAGTAACGGCTGAACGCCATCTTCAGGTGCTCTAGGCTGATGCCCCTGATGGCCGGATTGTCCGTCACATACCGGTCATCGTCCCAAGTGACAAGAAAATCGTGGCCGGTAATGCCGGCATACACCGCCACCGTCGTTGCCACCAACAGGAAAAGCGGCACAAGATGGGGGCGCAGCGGTGCACGGATCTCGGTAATCGTCACGGGGCAGCCTTCGAATGAATAAGGAGCTAGGTGGGCTGAGGTGAAAAAGATTGGCACCCACGAGGAAATTACTTCTAAATGACTTTTGCGCCAAAGTCAATCAGGCAATCGTTGCGCAGAGCCGACGCCCCGCTTATCTCGCTTGCGGTGGCGTTTGCCGCCCGGTCCCTGGCAGGCCGGCACCCATGCTGCGCGCAAAATCATCGCACAATGCCGGCGCTTCGGCCGGATTGCCGGCGATGGCCTGTTCCCGGTATCGCCCTGCCTCCGCACCGTCCCCCAGCTTGGCCGCAATCCCCGCCAGGATGCAGGCCACCCGGGAGTCGGCAGGGGCGCGGGTCAGCAAGGGGATAAAGACGTCGCGAGCCTCCCGAAGACGCCCTGCCTCCAGACAGAAGACCCCCAGATTGAAAGCGAAGGGGTAGTGGCCCGGTTTGAGGCGAACCGCTTCGCGCAGGGCGTCCACCGCCCGGTCCGGCTGGCCGAGCCGGCTGCGCACCACGCCGAGCTGATTGTGGAGTTCGGCCGAGGTCGGGTCGAGCCGGATCGCCGCCTCGTACTCCGCCGCAGCTCTTTCCAGCTCGCCGCGGCGCTCCAGCACCTCGGCCAGCCCCTGGTGGGCGTACTGGTTCCCCGGCGCCTTGACGACAGCGTCGCTCCAGAGGGACAAGGCATCGTGCCACACAGCGGCCCGCCGCTGGGCAACGAGCGCCAGGGCAATGAGACACAGAAGAGCCCCCCCCTGTGCGCTCCGCCGAAGCCACGGTCGGGCAGTATCCGCCGACGACGTGAAGATGCAGCCGAAGAAGGCCGCGAAACCGATCATGGGGAAATAGAGATAACGATCGTTCATCAGCGTGGTGATGGGAATGAGCTGGGAAACCGGCAAAATGCCGATGGCGGCGCTCCAGAACCAGAGGGCGCGCTCGCGGTGACGCCGCCACGAGACAAGGGAAACGGCGAAGAGTGCCGTCAGGAAAATGAGGGCCCCCAGAACCGCCGGCTCCAGCAGGGAATGGCGCAACGGAGGATCGTAAACCGCACTTAGCCCGCCCGGCCAGACGACCATCCGCAGATAGGTGACGAACACGGGGAGCATGGTGAAAAAAGTGGCCCCGCCCCCCCCGCCGTGAAAGTCGGTACGACCGCCGCCATGGCTCCCCTGCTGGGTTATGACGGCAGCAAGAGCGCAGGCTGCGGCAAGCAATACGTAGGGAGCCTTGTTCACGAGGAGCCGCGGCTCCCATCTCGTGCCCAACGCTCCGAGGTCGAGAAGCAGCAGAAACAGAGGAAGGACAACGGCAACGGACTTGGAGAGAAGTGCGCAGACGAAGGCGGCGAGAGAGAGGAAGTACCAGCGCTTTGCGCCGCTTTCTTCGGCAACGAGATAGCCAAGAGCCGCAAGGAGATAGAAGAACATGGCGAGGAGGTTCTTGCGTTGCGAAACCCACGCCACGGTTTCCACCTGCACGGGATGGACCGCAAAAAAGAGCGCCGCGAGCAATGCCAGGTCGCGGCGCCGGTAGATGCTCCAGAGAAGCGCGTAGAGAGCAGTGGCGCACGCCCCCTGGAGGATGATATTGGTCAGGTGATACCCGCGGGGGTCAAGACCCCAGAGGGAGTAATCGAGGGTGTAGGAGAGAATCGGCAGGGGAGCGTAGTTGCCGACGTTCAGACTCGTGAAGGCTGCGGCGATATTGGCAACGGAAAAGCCCCTGATGGCAGGGTTCTCCACGACGTACTGGGCATCGTCCCAGTTCTGGAGAAACCCATGGCCGAGCGTTCCCGCGTAGACGACGAAGCAGACCGCCATGAGGGTAAGACCGGGAAGAAGATGTGACCGCCATCCTGTCGTCATAGCCAAACGTGTGCTCCTCCCGGCCTTACCCTCCTTCGCGAGGAGGCCGGGATGCAAGGCGTAAGCGCGGGAGGGAGCGAGGCGTAGCAGCGCTACGTTGAGCTTCCGAGCGAGCGACAACACCGCAGACCGGCCCCGCAGTAGTTTTTCAACAGCCTGCTAGTGGCGGAAATGCCTCATTGACGTAAAGACCATGGCGATGCCATGCTCGTTGGCCGCCTGGATAACCTCCTCGTCGCGCATGCTCCCGCCGGGCTGGATCACCGCAGTCACCCCCGCGGAAGCGGCGTTGTCGAGACCGTCACGGAACGGAAAGAAGGCGTCGGAAGCCATGACCGCCCCCTGCACCTGGAGGCCGGCATGCTCCGCCTTGATGGCGGCGATGCGCGCCGAGTTCACCCTGCTCATCTGCCCCGCCCCGACCCCGATGGTCATGCCGTCCTTGCCGTAGACGATGGCATTGGACTTGACGAACTTGGCCACGCGCCAGGTGAAGATGAGGTCCTCCATCTCCTTCTCCGTGGGGACGCGCTTCGTCGCCACCTTCAGGGTGTCGTAGAGGGCAAGGTCGGTATCCTGCACGAGGAGCCCGCCATTCACCCGCTTGAGATCGAGGCGTTGCGAAGGTACTGCCGGCCACGCGCCGCAGGCGAGAAGCCGCACGTTCTTCTTGGCGGCCACGATCTCCACGGCCTCGGGCGAGACGGTCGGGGCGATGATGACCTCCACGAACTGGCGGTCGACAATGGCCCGCGCCGTTTCGGCATCGAGCTCCCGGTTGCAGGCGATGATCCCCCCGAAGGCCGACTCGGGGTCGGTCTTGTAGGCCCGGTCATAGGCCTCCAGGAGCGTCGTGCCGAGCGCCACGCCGCAGGGATTGGCATGCTTCACGATGACGCAGGCCGGCCCCTCGTTGAACTGTTTGACGCACTCGAGAGCCGCGTCGGTATCGCCGATATTGTTGTAGGAAAGCTCTTTCCCCTGGAGCTGGCGGGCCGTGGCGACGGAGGCCTCCCTGACGTCCCGCTCCACGTAGAAGGCGGCACTCTGGTGGGGGTTCTCGCCATAGCGCATCCCTTGCGCCTTCTTGTACTGGAAGGTGAGCGTCGGCGGGAAATCGGCGTCTTCGGCGGAGAGCCTGCGCCCGAGCCAGTTGGAGATGGCGCCGTCATAGGCTGCGGTATGCTGGTAGACCTTGACGGCCAGCCCGAAATTGGTCTCCCGGGAAACCGAGCCGTTGTTCGCCGTCATCTCGTCGAGCACGCGGCGGTAGTCGTTGTGGTCGACGATGACGGTGACGTCGGCGTTGTTCTTGGCCGCCGAACGAAGCATCGTGGGGCCGCCGATGTCGATGTTCTCGATGGCGTCTTCCAGGGTGCAGCCCTCCTTGGCCACCGTTGCCTCGAAGGGGTAGAGATTCACCACCACCATGTCGATCGGCTCGATGCCGTGGGCCTTCATCGTGGCCACGTGCTCGGGGTTCGATCTCATGCCGAGAAGACCGCCGTGGACCTTGGGATGAAGGGTTTTCACCCGGCCGTCGAGCATCTCGGGAAAGCCGGTGAACTCCGAAACGTCCTTGACGGAGAGGCCCGCCTCGCGGAGAAGTTTTGCGGTTCCTCCGGTGGAAAGGATCTCGACGCCGTAGCGGGCGAGCTCACGGGAAAAGTCCACCACCCCTGACTTGTCGGACACACTGATCAATGCGCGCGTAATCTTTGCCATCTGTACACTCCTTGGTGAAATGAAAGATTCTGTATACGGGAATCGATGTTATCCCATGCAACCGGCACCGTTGACAGGTACCGCAGAACCTTTATTCGTTACCATGTTTCTGCCAAAAAACCAACCGTTTCATTTCCCGCCGACGGTGCGTCCTCTCCGGACGCGCGTCGTTTCTCACTTGAGCTGTTTCATATAGGGCGCTGTCTGTGCCCGCAGCTCG
>DATDMX010000455.1:0-2643 GCA_036518575.1 Geobacteraceae bacterium
AGAGTGTCGCCAACCAGAGGGTAAGTGCGGTGACAACGGTTCGATTGAGTTTCATGACATCCTCCTTTTTATGTGTATTCATTTGGCTAGTGCCGGTTGAACATGGCGTAGATTCTCGAAGGCACATTTAACGGCCTGGTAGATTTCTTCCCGGTCCTCGGGGTTGACGGGTTTCAGCGCGTGGTAAAAGATTCCCTCGCTGCGGAGCCTGCGCATGACCTGGACCGACGTGTCGGCGGAGACGAAGATGATGGTCAGGTTCCGGTTGCATTGCTTGAGGAGGGGGATGAGGTCGGCGGCGTTGAGTTCGTCGAATTCGCTGCCGAGCAATACCACCTGAGCGGTTTTCTTGAGGATGCCGTGGAGAGCATCTGCCGCCGATGTCGTTACGATGACGTTGTAGCCTGCCTCGATGAACATCTCGGCCATCTGTCTCCGGGAATCCAGATCCTGTTCGGCTATGAGAATTCCCATCATGTCAGGCATCTCCTTTCCTCATTGGTGCGCGTCCGTCACTTGTCGTTTTCCTCAGAGGTTGAGAGAGCCGTCTCCTTTGCGGTGCGGGTGAAGAGGCCTTTGAGCATCGAGCCGAAGAGAATCAGGCTCGGGACGAGCTGAAAGACGATGATCAGCGCTCCAAAGCCGATAAAAAGGGAAAGGAGCAGGCCGCTTCCTTCGGTTTCTTTCCCTTCGGCCGCGACGGCCGACGCGATCCAGATCAGCGTGACGAGAATGGTTTTCACTGTCGTTCCCATGGCATCCTCCTTTTCTCATGGTTTGCAGAGCCGAGGGTTACTTTCTCCGGCCTGTCGTTGCTTCCGCGGTCGTCTCTCCTGAAGGCGCTCGCGGGAGAGAAGCGTCATCGGGAGGCTGAGGCCTTTGCTGTCCCTAGTGCAGCCGGTATGCCATAATTAGACTTTTCTTAAATATTGTGTAACATGGCTAAAATGCAGCAGTTTTTAGGGTGGGTAACGGTGTTGCGAGGCGGGGGGAGCGTCATAGGTGTATGGATGTGATATACAGTCCCTGTGCGGGCAGGGATTGTCTTGCGTTATATAACTTGCTGAAATTAAAAGATAAAAAAATATTGTGCTCCACGGTTGAAGAGTGTATAAAAAATATATAAAATATTGCTAATAAAAAAACATTTACACCTGGGCGGTCGCGCTGTAAAAGAAGGTGCACGCCACTTTTTTCGAAGCGACTCAGCATGGTATCAAGGTGGAGGAAAGGCATGGGCGAAGGTGGGGTGACGAGAATTCTGGTGGTCGACGATGAGCCGGTCATTCGCGAGGGGTTGAGGCGCGTCTTTCCATCCGACAGCTACGTCGTGGAAGCGTATGCCGCCGGACGTACGGCCCTGGAAAGACTGCAGGAGGACGATTTCGACCTGGTGGTCACCGATCTCAAGATGCCGGGGATGGATGGCATGGAGCTGTTGCGCTCCATACGGATTCTCCAGCCCGACGTGCCGGTCATTATCATCACCGGCTATTCCACGATCGACAGTGCCGTGGAAGCCATGAAGAGCGGTGCCGCCGATTACGTTGCCAAACCCTTCTCTCCCGAGCAGATAACCGAGAAAGTGGCCAAGGCTCTCGATCAGCGGGCAGTGCTGTGCGACGAAATCTACCTGCGCAAGGAGCTGCGGGATAATCACGGCTTCGACACGTTCGTCGGCAAGAGCAGGGAGATGCAGCGCGTCTATACCCGTATCCTCCAGGTGGCTCCCACCGACAGCACCGTTCTCGTCACGGGCGAAAGCGGCACGGGCAAGGAGCTCGTGGCCCGCGCCATTCATCGCAAGAGCCCGCGTCGCGACAATCCTTTCGTTGCCCTCGACTGCACGTCTTTGGCGGAGAGCCTCCTGGAGTCCGAACTCTTCGGCCACGTCAAAGGGTCCTTCACCGGCGCCGTGCAGACAAAAGTGGGGCTTTTCAAGGTGGCTGACGGCGGCACCCTCTTTCTCGACGAGGTCGCGAACATCAGTCTCACCACCCAGGCAAAGCTCTTGCGTGTGCTGCAGGAGCGCGAAGTCACGCCGATCGGCGGCACGAAGCCGATTCCCATCGACATCCGCCTCGTGGCGGCCAGCAACCGTAACCTGAAGAGCCTTGTCGCCGCGGGGGGCTTTCGCGAAGACCTCTACTTCCGGCTTAACATCATTCCCATCGATCTGCCGACGCTTCGGGAGAGAAAGGGCGACCTGCCGCTGCTCGCCTCCCACTTTCTCAAGAAGTTTGCCGAAGAGATGGGCAAGGAGATCAGAGGGCTCACGCCCGAAGCCATGGCCCTCATGGAGGGGTATCCGTTTCCGGGCAACGTACGGGAGCTGGAGAATGTTGTCGAGCGGGCGGTGGTCCTGGCGGAAAACGATTTCATCGATGTGAGGGACCTGGAGCTCGACGCTGGTGGGGGGGATGTGGAGCGGGAGAAAGTGATGCTTCTCATTCCGAAGAGTGCCGAAGAGCTGAAGGAGACGAAACGACAGCTGCGCGAGCGCGCCGTGGAGCCCGTGGAAAAAGCCTTCGTCATCAGCGCCCTGGAACGCAACAACTGGAACATTACCCGTGCCGCGGAAGAAACCGGCATGCTTAGGCCAAATTTCCAGGCACTGCTCAAGAAATTCGGCCTTTCGGCACG
>DATDMX010000456.1:0-8856 GCA_036518575.1 Geobacteraceae bacterium
ATAAAGGGGCTGTCATGGACGCAAAGACCTTTAATCAGATCCTGGAAATCGCCTTCCAAAAGAAAGTCTCCGACGTTCACTTCGAAGTGGACAACCCTCCGTTTTTCAGGGGACGAGGTCAAATCATCCGCGCCAAACTGCCGAATCTCACGAGCGATGACACCGAATTCATCGCGGCGAGGATTCTGGAGCACAACAACCGGCCGATGAACAGCGAATTGAAAGAACTGGACGCCTCCTACTCGCTGCCGAGCGGTGGCCGCTTCAGAGTTAGCATCTTCCGCCAGCGCGGTCACTACGGCATCGTCATGCGTGTAATCCCACCCCATATCGGCACGTTTCAAGAGCTGAACCTCCCCGCCGTACTCGGCGAGATCACCAAAGCTCCCAACGGCCTCATTCTTGTCACCGGGCCCACCGGCAATGGCAAGTCAACCACTCTTGCGTCCATGCTCCGCTACATGAACGAAAATGCCACCTACAACATCATCACTATCGAAGACCCCATCGAATTTCTCTTCACATCCCAGAAGAGCTGCATCATTCAACGGGAAGTCGGAATCGACACAGAAAACTTCAACTCCGCCCTGAAAGCCGCGCTGCGTATGGACCCCGATGTCATCATGGTCGGCGAGATGCGTGACAAGGAAACCATCGACTCCTGCATCAAAGCGGCTGAAACAGGCCACCTCGTACTCTCCACGCTTCACACACAAGGTGCCGTCTCAACGATTAACCGCCTCGTGGGAAACTTCCCTCCGGAAGCACAGGAAATCATCCGGCAAAGACTCGCCGACATCCTCGTTGCCATCGTTTCTCTGCGCCTCGTCAAAGACAAGACCGGAGAAAGCATCCTGCCGGTGGTCGAAGTAATGCGGTCAACGACGACAATTCAGGCATGCGTGCGCGAGGGCCGACTCGACGAGATCGAGAAGCACATAGAAAACGGCGCCAGCCAATACCAAATGCAGACCCTCGATCAGCACCTGCTGCAGCTCTACAAGCAAGATCTCATCACCATCGAGGACGCCAAACGTCTCACCCATTCAATGGACCTGGAACGAAAGCTTATGTTCGACAACTAGCCCGCCCTCGCATGACCAGCGCTGCAACAAAAAAAGGGGTGCCCTTCGGCGCCCCTTTTCCCGTTTCACTCCAGCCAATTTTTCCTTTCCACTCGCTTCCCCAGCTCCACCTTCGCCCCGGTTCAGAGCCGGATCATATCCTCGTGTTCCTCCTCATGGGGATTGATATGAATCATCACGTCACCCACGTTGGGGAATTTCTCGAATATCAGCCTTTTGACGTGCGTGGCGATATCGTGGGAGCGCTTCACCGTCATCTCGGGATCCATGTCGAGCTTCAAATCGATAATCACATACTGACCTGAGTGGCGGCCACGGATTTCATGAACGTGTTCCACTCCGGGGACGGCCTCAGCAAGGGTGGTGATGGTGGCGAGCAACTCTTCGGGCGGACGACCGTCCATAAGGTCATGGGCGGCGCCACGAAACGTTTCGTAACCGATATGAAAGATAAAGAACGACGTCAAGCCAGCGGCAAGTGGGTCCATGATGGTGACGCCGAAGAAGGCGCCAGTAACGCCGACGAGGGTGGCGACCGAGGTGACGGCGTCCTTGCGGTGGTCCTTGGCTATGGCGAGGACTGCCGGACTCCCCAGCCCGGATCCCACCTTGACCGAATACCGGTAGAGCATTTCCTTGACGACAATGGTGATGAGGGCGGCAATCACCGCCATGAGTTGGGGCGTTTCCGCGGTACCGGCGACAATCGTGCGGGCAGCCTTGTAGAGGATACCGGCCCCGGTAACCACGATGACAAGGGCCACAAAGATCGCGGACAGGTTTTCAGCCCTACCGTGGCCGTAGGGATGCTTCTCGTCGAAAGGTTTGCGACCGATGGCAAGGGCTACCATGGTGGACAGAATGGCGATGAAATCGCAGGCGCTCTCCATGCCGTCAGCGAAAACCGCCTCGGAATTGCCAAAGTAGCCTGCCCCTAGTTTTGTCGCCATCAGCAGGGCGTTCACCCAGAAACCGATCTTGATCACCCTGTCTGCCCTACTAAACCGTTCGTGTCGCTGCACGAGAACCTCCTCAGTTATTACCGGCCTTGCGCACATCCCTCATCCTGAGTTGGACATCTTTCTTTCCCCGCCACTCATTTGTCTGGAGCGTAAAGGCCAACTCGACCACATCGCCCGGGTGGAAAGGGGGGGCCATATTGAAACCGATCGCTTCGAACAGGCTCCCGCCGGCATCCATTTTCAGCTTCACGTGTTTTTCCTTCAGTATACGTCGTTCCACGACGGTCGCACGCCGCAGCATAAAAACCGGCTCCGGGTTTCCCATGCCGAAAGGAGTAAGCGTCTCCAGGATCTGCGCCAGGTCGAGGGTAATTTCCCCCGGAGAAAGCACGGCGTCGATGGCCAGCTCCGGGGTCAGATCGTCAGGCGTAAGGTGGCCGTGGGCTACCGCATCGAACATTTCCACAAATGACGCAAGCGTTGCCTCTTCGATGGCAAGCCCCGCTGCATATTTGTGCCCGCCGAACTTGATAAGATGCTCCGAGCAGGTGTGAAGGGCGTCGTAGAGATGAAATGCCGGGATACTTCGTCCCGACCCGCGCCCGTTTCCTTCCTTGAGGGCGATGAGGATGGTGGGGCGATGAAAGATATCCACCAGTCGGGAGGCAACGATACCGATGACTCCCGGATGCCACTCTTCCGAGGCAAGAACGATGCTTTTGCGCCCTCTGAGCGCTGGCGTCCCCTGCACCATTTCCAGAGCGTCGCGGAGGATTTCCTGCTCGATGGCCTGGCGCTCGGCATTGCCGGCATCGAGCTCGGCAGCGTACGCCTGCGCCAATCTTGGGTCATCAGTGAGAAGGAGTTCCACCCCTGGGGCGGCATCCTCCAGCCTCCCAGCCGCGTTGAGACGGGGAGCCAGACGAAAACCCACCATGCCGCAGGTAACCTCCCCCTCTACCCCGGCGACTTTCTTCAGGGCCATCACTCCGGGACGGGATGAAGAAGTGAGTTCCTTCAGTCCGTATCTCACGAAGATGCGATTTTCATCCACCAGAGGCACAACATCGGCAACCGTCCCCAGGGCTACGAAATCGAGGTACTCACGCAGGTTGGGCTCCTGCATCCGCTGAAAGACACCTTGGGTACGAAGCCTGCTGCGAAGAGCCAGGGCCAGATTGAAGGCAAGTCCCACGCCGGCCAGGCTCTTGAACGGAAAGCCGCACCCGGGCTGAAGCGGGTTAATGATGGCCGTGGCCTTCGGCAGGCTGGCCCCGGGTGTGTGATGGTCGGTTATGATGAGGTCGATGCCGCAAGCGGTGCAGAGCTCGGCCTCTGCCGTGGCCGTGATGCCGCAGTCGACGGTAACGATAACGGCTGCCCCGCGCGCTGCCGCCTGCTCGATTCCTTCACGACAAAGGCCATACCCTTCCTCAAGGCGCCGGGGGATGTAGTAGAAGACATCACCGCCGACAGCGCGCAGAAAACTGACGAGGAGAGCCACGGAAGTGATACCGTCAACATCGTAGTCACCGTAGACACAGACCTTCTGGCGTCCCACTATTGCTGCGGCTAGCCGGGCTACCGCCTCTTCCATCCCCAGGAGCAGGAAAGGATCGTAAACGTCAGCCAGTGTCGAGAAGAAAAAACGGGCGGCAGCGTCAGGCTCAATAATCCCCCGGTTAGCGATGACGCGCGCGACAATGGACGGAACCCCGTTTCGTCGGGCGATGGCGTCAACGTCAGCAGTATCTGGTTCGCGTAAGCGCCAGCGTCTGTTCCTTATCGGTTCCACCGTGCCTCCCGCCCCAAGGACGTTCTGTCGCGAAGGTAAGTCCGGGGCATGGGCATCGGCCATTCCCGGAAAATTGACAAAAAAAACCCCGCCGGAGCGGGGTATCACTAACTATTTCCCGGCCGGCCGAGAGAAGCCGGCTGTCTTAAAGAATTCCTCTGGGTTACTCTTCAGTTGTTCCACAAGAGCCTTGACCTGTTGGGACTGTGGACTCGTCGAGTCAAGCTCAAGGTAACGGTTCCAAGCCTTGATGGCCTTATCAGCCTGTTTCAGGTCATAGGCATAGACAACCCCCAGGTTGTACACACTCTGTACGTGCTTCGGATCAATCTGCTGCGCCTTCTCGAAGTTGGCAATTGCCTTGTCGAACCAGCCAACACGGCGATACATCACACCTTGGTCGGTCAGGAGATTGGTATTGTTGGGGTCCATCTCCAACGCCTTGCCATAGGCGGTGATAGCCTTCTGGGGCTGGTCGGTGTCGAAATAGTCGTTGCCGAGTTGAACCCAAACCTGCATGTTCTTCGGATCCTTGGCGACAATCTTCTCTCCTTCGGCGATACGCTGTTGATAATCGGTGGGTGACCCGGCGCCGAGAGGCATGCCGCCCCCCACGGGTGCCGGCTCCTTATTGGAACTCATGCTAAAAACGAGATAGCCGCCAAGAAGCCCCACAACCAGGGAAACGACAATTATGAGCACGTTTTCCTTTTTCATGACGACGTCTCCTTTACGCTTTGGTCTGTAGTGCCTTGCCTTCCCAGAGGGCGACAATGGGGCTTGCCACAAATATGGACGAATAGGTGCCGACGGCGATACCCACAACAAGGGCAAAGGCGAAATCGTGGATGACCTCGCCGCCGAAGAAAAAGAGCGCCAAGGCGGAAAGGAACGCCGTGAGCGAGGTCACGATGGTGCGGGAAAGGACTTCGTTGATGCTCTTGTTGAACACCGTCAGCATCGATTCCTTGAGGTTCTTGTGGAGGTTTTCCCTGATGCGGTCAAAGACGACAACGGTATCCGTGAGAGAATAGCCGGCGATGGTGAGCACAGCCGTGACGAGGAGGAGATTAACCTCTTTGTTGAGGACGAAAAAGACGGCAAAAATGGCCAGGACGTCATGGAGAGTCGCAAGGGTGGCACCCACACCGAACTTGAAATCGAACCGCCAGGCGATGTAGAGGATGATGCCGAGGAGCGAGATGGCCACGGCAACCAGAGTATCCTTGCGGAGCTTGTCGCCGATGGAGGGCCCGATCTCGGTGGAGCTTTCCACGACGAACGCGTTGCCGGGGACTTCCTTGCTGAACACATCCTGGATGGTGTCGGCAACCTTCCCCGTGGCCAGGGTCGTCTTACCCACCTTGATGAGGATCTTGTTTCCTTCCTTGATCTCCTGAAGGTTTGCTTCCTTGAGGTTGTGCTTCGCCAGGGCATTGCGCGCCTGCTCAAGGGAAACCGGCTGGCTGAACTTCAGCTGCACGGAGGTGCCACCGGAGAAATCGATTCCCATGTTGGCGGCTCCCCTCGCAATTTGAATGATGCCGATGATACCGACTATGGAGATGATGACGGAAATGGTGAAGGCAATGTTTCTCTTGCCGATGAAGTCGATCTTTGTTTTCCCGATTAATTCCATGGTCCCCCCCTATATGCTGAGTCTCTTCACATGGCCACGGCTCAGTACCAGGTCGAAAATCACCCTGGTCGCCACGAGCGAGGTGAAGAGATTGATGATAATTCCGAGGCTGAGCGACACGGCAAATCCCTTGACCGGGCCGGTGCCGAACTGAAACAGCACGGCGGCAGTAATGAGGGTGGTTACGTGGGAGTCCATGATGGTGAGGAATGCCTTGTCATATCCTGCGTCGACCCCTGCCAACGGTGTCTTGCCAAGCCGCAGCTCCTCCCTGATGCGCTCGAAGATGAGGACGTTGGAATCGACCGACATCCCTATGAGCAGAACGATAGCCGCGATACCCGGAAGGGTCAGAGTCGCCCCGAGCGCGGCAAGCGCTCCCATCAAGTAAATGACGTTCAATACCATGCCGAAGTTGGCGACGAGCCCCGAAAGCTGGTAGTAGATCGTCATGAATACTACAACCAGGGCCACCCCCACAAGGCCGGCGAAGAGCCCCTTCTTGATGGAGTCCTGACCGAGGGAAGGACCAACGGTGACGTTCTGGATAATCTTCACCGGAGCGGGAAGGGAACCGGCACGCAGCACGATGGCGAGGTCGGAGGCCTCCTTTTCCGTGAAGGAGCCGGATATTTGGGCACTCCCTCCCGAGATCCGTTCCCTGATGACCGGAGCTGAATAGATAGTGTTGTCGAGGACAATGGCGAAACGCTTGCCGACGTTGGCGGC
Source organism: Geobacteraceae bacterium (assembly GCA_036518575.1). Lineage (GTDB taxonomy): Bacteria > Desulfobacterota > Desulfuromonadia > Geobacterales > Geobacteraceae > DATDMX01. Next base: position 6,211 of record DATDMX010000456.1, read on the forward strand.
GGTCACCTGGTCGAAGAGCCTCGCGCCGGTGGAGTTGAACTCTATGGCCACATAAGGCTGGTTGAACTGTGAGTCGATGCGTACCTGGGCGTCTGTCAGAAGGTCACCAGTGATCATCGACTTGCGTTTCACCACGTAGGGAATCTCTGAAACAGCGCCGGTCGTGGTATCGGTTTTCTTTTCCATCAGTATCTCGTCATCCTCGGGAATGGTGCCCGGGGTGGCGCTGCCCGCACTGACGTTTTCATCCACAAGCTTGAACTCGAGACGAGCTGTCTTGCCGATGAGATCGATTGCACGCTTCGGGTCTTTGATGCCGGGGAGCTGAACGACGATGTGATTTATGCCTTCTCGCTGGATGACCGGCTCGGAGACACCGAACTGGTCAATCCTGTTGCGGATCGTCTCAAGCGCCTGCTGGACCGCCTTGTCCTTGCGATCCTGTGCGACCTTGTCATCCATGCGCAGCTGGATGTTGACAAACCCACCCTCATCGAAGGGGGGGACAAGTTCCAACTCAGGGTATTTCTTTTTCACCAGTTTCTGGACATTGTCAGCCGTCCCCCTGTCGTAGAGGACCAGTTGCACCCGATCACTGCCCGCCTTGCCGATGTGCTTGAAGCGCAAATTCTGGGAGGTGAGGGAGTCCTCGAGGTCAGTTGCGATCAAATCAAGTGCGCCTTCCACCGCCTTTTGCGTCTCCACCTCCATGACCAGGTGGGAGCCCCCCTGAAGGTCCAGACCCAGATGGATCTTATCCTTGGGGAAAAAACCCTGCCACCACGAGGGAAGCTTCGGCACCAGAGTGGGTGTCAGGTAGAGAACCGATAACAGCAGCAGTACAACGATGAGACCAACGCGCCAGGTAAAGCCCTTGGACATGGAAGACGCTCCTTTCACTGTGTCAATCTCTTAAGCCTTTTTCTCCAGACTGGCGATAAACCCCTTGTTGAACTTGACGTTCACTCCCGGCGCTATTTCAAGCGTGACAAACTTGTCATCGATGGCGGTCACCTTGCCGTGCATGCCACCGGCGGTAACCACCAGGTCACCCTTCTGCAGGGAATCGAGAAGAGCCCGGTGCTCCTTGGCCTTCTTCTGCTGGGGGCGGATGAGGAGAAAATAGAAAATGCCGAACATGAAAACGAGCGGGATAACCTGCATGAATGCCCCCTGTCCACCGCCACCCGGCCCACCGGGGGGGGTACCCATCGCAAATGCCAAACCTAACATGTGAAGACCTCCGTTTATTGGGACTGTGCCCGGGGAGCGCATGATTGCAGCCCATACAGCAACATCGAATTAGCCCCCGGTCCTTATTGTCGTTTCGCGTAAAACTCCCGCCGGAATTCGCTGAACCGGCCCTCAGCTATAGCCTGCCGTGCGCCGGCCATGAGGGAGAGGTAAAAATAAAGGTTATGATACGTATTCAGTCGCGAGGCCAGAATCTCCCCGGTGCGGAAGAGGTGCCGCAGATATGCCCGACTGTAATTGGCACAAACGTAGCAACCGCACGCCGGGTCCACCGGCGAACGGTCCTCGGCGTACGCAGCGCCCTTGATGTTAAGCCGGCCGAACGAAGTAAAAAGCATGCCATTGCGAGCGTTACGCGTCGGCATGACGCAATCGAACATGTCATAGCCGGCGTTGATGCCTTCAATCAGGTCCTCCGGCGCACCGATTCCCATGACATAGCGAGGTTTATCGCCGGGAAGAAGGGGAGCCGACGACGCCATGATCTCATGCATGAGCTCCTTTTCTTCACCGACGGAAACACCTCCAAGAGCATAACCGTCAAAGCTTATCTCCTGGAGTTCATAGGCGCTACGAGCGCGCAACTCGGGGAACATGCCCCCCTGCACAATGCCGAAGAGGGCCTGATCGGGTCGCCGCTTTGCCTCCTTGCACCGCCGTGCCCACCTTCCCGTCAGCTCGGTCGAACGCCGGACATAGTCAAACGTCGCGGGATAGGGGGGGCACTCGTCAAAGCACATGATGATATCCCCGCCGAGCGCCTCCTGGATGGCAATGGCCCTTTCCGGGGTAATGAAATGGTAGGAGCCATCCAGATGGGACTGAAACTTGACCCCATCCTCGCTGATCTTGCGCAACTCGCCGAGGCTGTAAACCTGAAAACCGCCGCTATCGGTGAGAATAGGCCCTTGCCAGTGCATGAACTCGTGCAGGCCTCCCATTCTCGCCACCAGTTCATGACCCGGACGAATGTAGAGGTGATACGTATTAGCGAGAATGATAAGGGCACCGATCTCCCTCAATTCCTCGGGAGTCATTGCCTTGACAGTTGCCTGGGTACCCACCGGCATAAAAATGGGGGTACTGATCACGCCATGGGGAGTTGTCAAAGAGCCGAGCCGGGCAGCCGTTGCCTTGTCCTGCGTGATTACCTTGAATTCAATTGCTGCCAAAATGCGCCTTCACTGTGATTCCCCGGTACGGGGCAATCTCTCATATCACCGAATGAACATCGCGTCGCCATAGCTGAAAAAACGAAACCCACGCTCCACAGCCTCCGCGTAAGCGCGGAAGAGGAAATCCTTACCGGCAAAAGCGGAAACAAGCATCAAGAGGGTCGATTTCGGAAGATGGAAATTGGTGATCAGAGCATCCACCACCTTGAACGTATAC
>DATDMX010000457.1:0-2571 GCA_036518575.1 Geobacteraceae bacterium
CGCCCCGGAACCCTCTACCTTCACCACCTCCCGCATCACCCGCCATCTCCTCACCAACCTGTGGGTCATCGGCCTCTTCCGGCCACTCCGTTACCAAATCGTGGGAGAAGAGGGAGCGCCGGGCGAGGTTACTCTCGACATTCACACCTGAACGACAGTCGAACCGCGGAGAGCGCAGAGGTTCAGGATAATCCCTGGGCTTTTCTCCGCGAACATCTGCGCGTGCTTCTTGGGTTTGAGCGTGGGAAAGGGGAGCGTCAGTCTCCCGTGCCGAGACGGAGGAGAAACTCGCGGGTAAGGGGCGCGCAGGTGTGCGGCGAGACGAGTCCCGGCCGCGTGAGGTCGGCCGCCGTGTCGACGTCGTACCAGGTGGGGAGGAGGCGGACCGAGAGATTGGCGGCCTCGGCCCTGGCGAGGCTCTTGGCCAGAACATGCTCGCTCGACCAGGGAATATCGTGGAAAAGGGCGGGGTGGAGCTTCGACATGGCGACGAGGTAGTAACCGCCGTCTTCCGAAGGTCCAAAGACGGCATCGCACCCGGACTGCAGGTGAAGGAAGGCCTCGCTGATGACGGCAGGCGGGAGGTCGGGGGAGTCGGTGCCGATGATGGCCGCGGCGTCGCAGCCGCGCTGGAGAAGGGTGCGCAGGGCGTTGGCCATCCGCTCCCCCAGGTGGGCGCCCTCCTGGGGGAGGCATGCCATTCCGGGGGCAGCGGCGGTGAAATGTGCGACCGCCTCGCCGCTCTCCTCGTAGAAGAGCCATGGCTCCACTCCCGGCAGGGCGGACACCTTGGCGAGGGTGTCGGCCAGCATGCACCCATAGAGCTCGGCCGCTTCACGGTGAGAAAGCGGCGGCACGAGTCGTGTTTTGACGTGACCGGGGCGGGGTTCCTTGGCGAAAATAGCGAGAGTTTTGGTCATGGCAGCTGGGGAAAACGCGGTGTATTCCCTGTCCCAATGCGGTCATTTTGCGGGAATAACCAAAACCGTGTCATGGTTTGCAAATCGGCTCCAGACGCCATTCCACAGGCGGTGCGTTGGAAGAATGAATAGCTTTTTCCACAACTTTGCCGATTATCAACAGGGTTATCCACAGGTGGGTCAACGTCCCTTGTTTCGTTCGATCGCAGCAAAGGCCGAGTGCTTGTGGATCGATTCGAAGTTTTCCGCCTCGACACTGAACCAGGTGATGTTGTCCATGGCCAGGAGGCGCTGGGTTACCTCCCGCACCATGTCCTCGACGAACTTGGGATTCTCGTAGGCCTGCTCGGTGACGAACTTCTCGTCCTCCCTCTTCAGGAGCGAATAGACCGGGCTCGACCCGCACGCCTCGATGATCTCCACCAGGTCCTCGATCCAGATGAATTCCCGGTAGCGGACACGGACCGTGACGTTGGAGCGCTGGTTGTGGGCGCCGTAGCGGGAGAGCTCCTTGCTGCAGGGGCAAAGCGAGGTGACCGGCACGCTCACGGCGAGGACGAAGTCGAAGGTGTCGCCGAGGGTGGCGTCGAAGACGCACGTGTACTCCATGAGGCTCGTCGCCTCGGAGACCGGCGCCCGTTTTTCGATGAAGTAGGGAAATTCGATCTCCAGGTGGGCGGAGGAGGCGCCGAGCTTCTCCTTGATCTTCTCCAGGATCGTCTCCAGCTTGTCGAGGGCGATCTTTTCCCGGTAGGTGTTGAGGATCTCCACGAAGCGGCTCATGTGGGTCCCCTTGAAGTGGTGGGGGAGGTCGACGTACATGTTCACCCGGGCCACGGTGTGCTGGAGCGCCTTGTTCTTGTCCATGACCACGATGGGGTAAGAAATGTTCTTCACCCCCACCTTGTCGATGGGTATGTTGCGGGTGTCGCGGGTTTTCTGGATGTCGGTGAGGACCGGCTTCTTGTCTTCTTTTCTGTTCAAGGATGCTCCTTCACTGGTTGCCTGTCACACGGTCACGTATTTTGCCGGGTCCGTCATGCCCGCCTCGGCAAACCCCTTGAGGCGCAGCCGGCAGGAGTCGCATTTGCCGCAGGCGAGCCCTTCCGGGGTGGGGTCGTAGCAGGAATGGGTGAGGCCGTAGTCGACACCGAGCGCTACCCCCTTCCTGATAATCTCCGCCTTGGTGAGGTGGATGAGAGGGGTGTGGATGGCGAAGCGTCCTTTCCCCTCCACGGCCGCCTTGGTGGCCAGGTTGGCCATGGCTTCGTAGGCGGCGATGAACTCGGGCCGGCAGTCGGGGTAGCCGGAGTAGTCGAGGGCGTTCACCCCGATGAAGATGTCGAAGGCGCCGAGAACTTCGGCCCATCCCAGGGCAAAGGAGAGGAAGATGGTGTTGCGGGCCGGGACATAGGTGACCGGGATGTCGCTCCCCACTCCCTCCTTCGGCACCTCCAGATCGCTCGTGAGGGCGCTTCCTCCCACTTTCCGGTAGTCGAAATCCACCACGAGGTGGTCGGCAGCCCCGGCCCCGCGGGCGTGCTTTTTCGCGAGCTCCAGTTCCACCGCGTGGCGCTGGCCATAGGCGAAGCTCAGAGCGTACGGAGTGAATCCCTTCGCCTGCGCAATGGCGAGGCAGGTGGTGGAGTCG
>DATDMX010000458.1:0-7191 GCA_036518575.1 Geobacteraceae bacterium
ATCTGTGGCAAGCGACGCACTGTTCGTTATTGGTCCGGCCATGGCAGCGGAAGCAACTTGCCGGGTCGAGCTTTCCTTCTATCTTGTGCCGCGTCATGAAGTCACCCCGGTGCACCAGCTCCCGGTCAGGACGGTTGCCGAATTTCGTCGACGGCTTCATCTCCACTTCGTTGGCATGACAGTCCGTGCAGAACGAGGCCGCATGACACGAAGCGCACAAGCGCTCGTCCTGCCCCACGTAGTACCGATGATTCTTGACGAAGACGGGACTGTGACTGAAGGAAGCGTACGGTTTCAGTACCCCCTTGATCTGGTCCTCATGGCATTCGCTGCAGGCCACCCGCCCCTCCCCCAGGGCCTCGGGGTGGGATGCGGGGAGACTCGTTTCGGCCGAAAAGACATGGCTGCACGCGGTGACGACCACGGCGCCCGTCAGCAGAGCAGCCAGAATAAAGAGCCTTTTCACAATCATTTGCCTGCTCCTTTGCTCGCGGTGGAGTAATTGAAGGTGAGGCGCACGAGCCCCTTCAGTTCGTCGTTCTGCTGGGGATTCTGACCGTAGCTGAGATCGCCCGAAAGCGCCAGGTTCGTCATGACGTGGTAACCGATGGAGCCGGCGATCTCGTAGGCACTCTTGCGGCCGTAGATGTTGTCCTTGTAGAGATGTTCGATGGCATCGATACTGGCCGCATATTTCTTGTCGTCATAGAGAACGTAGCCCCGCAGCTCGTGGAAGGAATTGATACCACTCGCCCCTTCCAGCCGGTGATAGGAAGCGCCGCCGCGCACCTTGTTGTCGAGGAACGTCAGGCGTAGCTCGCCACCGAACCGATCCGAGCCACCTAAAGTGTCGCGCCGGTAGTGGCGATAGTCGGCCATCACCTCGGCCGCCTTGGCAACGGCGTAGGTAGCGCTTGCGCCGTAATACCAAACGGTGTCGCCGGCGTCGGGATTGAAGAGCGAGCGCAGATTGGTAAAGGCGAAATAGTCCTTGAGCCTGTTCTCGTTGTACTCGCCCGTGACGGAGAACGCGGGAACTGGCTTCACGGTGAGGAGGTAGCTGTGCTCGGCTATGGCCTGGGTCGATGCGCTGTAGACGGTGCGCCCCCTCACTTCGATGGCGCGATGGGGAGAAAGCCATACGTCGCCCCCCACTAGCTGGCGGTCGTCGGTGACCCCGCTCACCGGGTCGAGCAGCACTCTGCCCTCGTGCAGGCCGGAGGCGCCGATCTCGAGAATGCCGGCCAGACGGTAGCTCATCCTGCCCCCCACGATGTAGTCGCCCTTGCTCCGCCCATCCCGGTCGAGCTTCACCGGAGCACCGCCGAACACGGAGGCCGTAAAGCCCTTCGCCAAGTCGGCGCGGGCGTTCACCCCGTCCAGTTGTTCCGCGGCGACTCCCTCGTAGAGGAAGAAGCGGCCGGCACGGATCGCCCCGTTTGCCTTGGGGAAGCGGTAATCGAGATAACCATAGGAGAGATCGGCATCGGTGTCCTTCTCGGCGGTGCTCCGGTCGGCCAGATCCACCCTGCCCCAGCCGTACAGATGCAGCGAGAGGTTATCGTCACCCAGGCGGTAGGTGTCGATCCCCAGAAACTGCGTGGCAGGGACGAGCCGCTCCTTGGCGAACCCGGGAGCACTTCTCTCTTCGAAGCGAACGATGGTGGTTCCGTAGGTTCCCACTTCAACGGCGGAGGCGGTGGCCGGGAAAATAAGCAGAACCAGGGCCAGACGCGCGGTCAGACGTTTCATAAGCACGCTCCCCATAGACCGGTTTTCGTAATTATTTTCACAGTCTAGCAAAACGCTCACATGTGTCAATCGCGTGAGAGAAAAACGACATTTGTGCAGAGGGGGGTAGACACGCTATGGTGGCGCGCAGAAGGCGGGAGTTTCGTGGCTGGCTGGTCGAAGCCCCCGTGAGCGACTCACCGGGGGCGCGACAGATTGGTAGTCATTGGCAGGCTTGCGGATTGCGGCAGATTTCAATAAGGGCTTCGAGAGCGTTGGTGACCGTGAAAATCCCCACCAGACTGTCGCTTTCATCCACCACGAGGACGCCGTTCAACTTGCGATCGTGGAGAAGCCTGGCGCACTCCGGGAGGGCGGTGTCCGGCTTGACCTTGTAAGGCGTGGGGTTCATCGCCTCGGTCACGGGGGTTTTGGACAAGAGGTAGTGGATTTCCCACGTATCGAGGGATGTGGCCTTGGACGGTTTGAAATCGGCGAGCATCTTCTCGGTGACGATGCCGGCAATCTTTCCTTTGTCCATAACCGGCAGGCGCCGGACGTTCTTTTCTTTCATGAGGTGTATCGCCTCGATGACCGTCGCATCCTTCTCGATGGTGATGGGCGTCGTGGTCATCCAGCTCTTAACCGTAGTCATGTCTGCCTCCTATCGGGGCGCACGTGCGCCCTACTCGCGTTACATTCCCAAAAATGCTTTCTTCACGTGTTCGTTGTTGAGAAGCTCTTCACCGCTTCCGGTCAGCACGACCCGGCCGGTCTCCAGAACATAGGCACGATGAGCGATACGAAGCGACTGGTAAACGTTCTGCTCCACTAGCAGGACCGTCACCCCTTGCCGGTTGATCTCCGTGATGATGTCAAATATGAACTTGACGAGAAGCGGCGCCAGTCCCAGTGAAGGCTCATCCAGAAGGAGTAGCTTGGGGTTGGTCATGAGCCCCCGGGCAATGGCGAGCATCTGCTGCTCCCCCCCGGACATGGTGCCGCCCAACTGCTTCTCCCTCTCCTTGAGCCGGGGGAACAGGGAAAAGACCCGCTCGATGTTGGCCTCCCGATCCTTGCGGGCTCCCGGTATGAACGAGCCCATCCGCAGATTCTCCCGCACGGTCATCTCGGGAAATATCTTGCGCCCTTCGGGAACCTGGACGATGCCAAGCTCCACCACCTGGTGCGATTCGAGCTTCGCGAGGTCCTCGCCATTGAAGGAGAGGCTGCCGGAGGTGGGCCGCACGAGCCGGGAGATATTCTTGAGGGTCGTGGACTTGCCGGCGCCGTTGGCTCCGACCACCGTGACGATCTCCCCTTCCTTGACCTCGAGATCCACGTCCCAGAGCACCTTCAGGTCGCCGTAGGAAAAGTTGAGTTTGCTGATGGTAAGCATAAGAAGCCTCTTTAGTGTCTAGTGCTCGGTTCCGAGGTATGCTGCCACGACATCCGGGTTATTGACGATTTCCTCGGGGTTTCCTTCGGCCAACTTCTCCCCCGAATTGAGTACCACGATCCGGTCTGAGATGCGCATGATCGCCTTCATGTCGTGCTCGATGACCATTTGCGTAATACCGCGCTTCTTGATATCGAGGATGAGCTGAATGATCTCCTCGCTCTCGGCGGGATTGAGTCCCCCCATCACCTCGTCAAGGAGGAGCAGTTGCGGCTTGGTGGCCAACACCCGCGCTACTTCCAGCTTCTTCCGCTCGCCGATGGGAAGCCCGCCGGCAAGGAAGTCGGCCTTGTGTTCCAGCCGTACCACCCCGATCTGCTCCATGGCCATCTCCCGCGCTGTCTTGAGGGAGTTAGTCCGGCAGAGTGCCCCTACCATCACATTATCAAGGACGCTCATCTTGGCAAGGGGGCGGACCTTCTGCCAGGTGCGTGCCATACCCAGCTTGCAGACCTTATCAGGCTCAAGACCGTTCATGAGCTTGCCGTTGAAGAATACCTCCCCCCGCGAGGGCGGATAATATCCGGTGATACAGTTGAAAAGCGTGGTCTTGCCGGCGCCGTTCGGGCCGATGAGCCCCATGATCATCCCCTGCGTCATGTCGAAGGAAACGTCGGAGTTGGCGGCGAGACCACCGAAGAACTTGCTGACATGCTTGATTTCCAGTATGGATGCCATTGAGGTCTACCCTTTTCCCTTTCTTGCCGCCATCTTCTTGAAAAACCCGAGTACCCCGTCCGGCATGAAGAGAATGACCACTACCACAAGGATACCGTAAATGAGGACGTGGGCGTGGGCCAGATTTTCCTTGAGAAAGGAGCCCAGTCCCGAATCCTCGCGCACCAGCCCCGAGCTGATCAGCCCTTCGGCGATGATATTGCTCCGTAGCGCCTCGGAAAGCGGGACCAGCACAACGGCCCCGATCATGGGCCCGAGGATAGTGCCGATGCCGCCGATGATGCAGATAAGAACGATCTGCACCGACAGGTCGAGGGCAAGGACCGTGGTCGGGTCGATGAAGCCGACGTAAACAGCGTAGAGGCTCCCCGCCAGCGAGGTGAAGATGGCCGAGATGGCGAGGGCCGTATTCTTGAAAACATTCAAGTTTATCCCCAGCGAGTGGGCTGCGTCCTGGTCCTCGCGGATCGCCTGGAAGTAGTAGCCGAGCTTGGAGTGCTGCACGAGCCACGTGACGGCGATGATGACGAGCACGCCCACGAGGCCGGTGTAGTAAAACGGCACCTTGGAGAGAAAATCGGTCACGACTGTTTCACCGAACTTCAGCGGGGGGATCTCGGTGGCGAGAATCCCTTCGGCACCGTTGGTGATCTCCTTCAGGTTCAGGGCGGAGACCCGGAATATTTCCGCCACGGCGATGGACGCGAGAACAAAATAGGGGCCACGCAGCCTGAAACAGATGCTACCGATCACGAGGGCCACGACGAGGGCAGCTGCCATGCCGACCCACATCCCGTACCAGGGGGGGATCTGCTTGAACTGCATGAGCATCATGGTGGCGTAGGCGCCAACGCCGAAATAGGCGGCGTGCCCCACCGAATATTGCCCCGTGTACCCGCCGAGAATGTTCCAGCTCGACCCCATGATAATGCTGATGAAGATGAGGATCATGATGTGGAGCGCGTAGGTGCTCTCCACAAACGTGGGAAAGAGGAACAGGAGGGCTACGATCGCCAGGAAAAGGACGATTTTCACGGGGGAGGAACCTCTCTGGTCTTTTGTATTCACGAAAGTCATGCGCATGGATAAGGTCTCCGGCGGCTACACTCTGGATTTGCCCATGAGGCCCGAGGGTTTGAAGAGGAGGACAAGGAGAAAGAGGACAAAGACCACCACTTCCTTCCATCCCGACCCGATGTAGGCCCCACCCATGGACTCCGCAACTCCGATCAGCACCCCTCCGAGGGTGGCCCCGACAATGCTCCCCATGCCGCCCAGGACCGTGATAACGAAGGCCTTGAGGGTAAAGGTGCTCCCCACCTGGGGAAAGATGTAGTAGGTGGGAGAAATGAGGGAGCCGGCCGTACCGGCCAGGGCCGAACCGAGGCCGAAGGCGATGATCGACATCTTCTTCACGTTGATCCCCATGAGCTGCGCCGCCTCCCGATCTTGTGCCGTGGCCCTGATGGCCTGGCCGGTGTCGGTCTTCATGAGGAACCAGTAGAGGAGCGCCGTGATCACCGCGGTGACGACGAAGGAGATGACGAGCGGCGTGGAAACAGATATCCCCGCCACGGTCACGCTCGCCGAAGAATAGTCAGTGGTAAGAATCTTGTAGTCAGATGTGAAGGCGAGCATGACGGTATTGCTCATGATGAGGCCGAGCCCGATGGTGAGAAGGATCTGGTTCTGCGGCAGCGCCCCGAGCACCCGGTTGATGAAGAGCTTCTGGAGGAGGCCGCCATAGAGGAACATGAGCGGGATGGTGATAACGATGGAAACGAACGGATCGATTCCCGCCAACGTGAAGAGGAAGTACGTGCCGTACATGCCGAGCATGAGGAGATCGCCATGGGCGAAGTTGATGATCCGCATCACACCGAAGATGATGGTCAGGCCGATACCGATGAGGGCATAGACGCCACCGATGAGGATCCCGCTGATGAGTGACTGGAGAAAGATGGTCATGAATTAAATCTCCGGGCTGTCGAAGGGGCACCTGCGCGCAGGTGCCCCGCATGGACGGCTACTTCCAGCCGGGGAAAGGATACACCGGCTTATTCGACACGTACTTCGGCGGATAGACCGTTTCGTGCTTGCCGCGCTGGATCTGCTCCACGAGCATCTGGTGCTTGTTCTGGTTGTGGTACCCCTCGTAATCCTTGAAACTCACTTCCCCCATGATGCCGTTCCAGTGGCCGGCCTTGAGGTCGGTGCGAATCTTCTCCGTATTGCCGCCACCCTTGGCAGCGGTTTCGGCCATGATCATCATGGACTCGTAGGCTGTGGCGGCGTGGTACGTGGGTTCCTTGCCGAACTTCGCCTTGTAGCGCTTGCCGAACTCCTTGGCACCGGGCCAGTTCACGTCGTCGGTCCACTGGGTGCTGGAGAAGACGTTGTTGGAGATGGCGGTTTCCTTGGCGAACTGTACGGTGGCAAACCCTGCGCCGGCACCGAGGAATGCCTGGGGAGCGAGGCCGATTTCGCGGGATTGACGCATGAGCAGGATAGCATCGGCCACGTACGAAACCATGAAGACGAGATCGGGCTTCTGGGCCTTGATCTTCGTGAGCGTCGAACGATAGTCAGGGGAGCCGGGGGCGTAGGCCTCCTCGGCCACGACGCGAATCCCCTTCTTGGCGGCGTACGACTTGGCCGACTTCGCGCCGGAGGTGCCGAAGTCGGTGTTCTCATTGATGATTGCCATGGTCTTCGGGTGACCAAGGGAGGTGGCCATGTCGATGAGGATGGTGGCATAGTCATAGGTGGTGGCGGAGAGCCGGAAGGTCCACTTGAGGTTCTGCCGGGTGATCTCGTCCTTGGATGCTACGGGAATGAGGAGGGGCATCTTGTACTTCTCGGCCAGCTTTGCTACGGCGTTGGCGCACTTGGAACTGTAGGGGCCCACCACGCCGGCCACCTTGTCGCGGGTTGCCAGCTTCTCAAAGGCGGCCATGGACTTCTCGGGCTTGCCCGTATCGTCTTCCTTGACGAGGTCGACGTCGATCCCCTTCTTTTTCAGGTCCTCGATGGCCAGTGTCACCCCGTTGCTGAGGTTCTCGCCGATGGGAGCCTCCGGCCCGGTGATGGAGTTCACGAAACCGATCTTCACCTTGGCTGCCAGCGCCATCCCGGGAAGAGAAAGACAGGCCGCCATCGCTATAGCCACAACTCTTTTCATTATCCTACCTCCTTTGTGTTAATGGTTGATGAACCGGCTCCCAATCATCCAGCGGGTATGGACATTGCCATCTCAGAACATATTTTTATTTAATTGCTGTCGCTGGGCGGACACGCTTAACGTCTTCACACCCCTGTGGCAA
>DATDMX010000459.1:0-2860 GCA_036518575.1 Geobacteraceae bacterium
CCTTCTGGATGATTCCTGACCCCACCGCCATAACGAGGGAAAACATCGAAGCCTTCTTCCATGTCTCGCAGGAACAGCTCGTACCGCTCATCTCCTTCTCCCCGGCCCATCTTGGCCTCGGTGCCGCCGCGGTCCTGGAAATAGACCGAAACGACATGGGAAGACAGGCTGGGGAAATGGGACTCGCCATCCTCAAAGGCACGGCTCCCGAAGCGCTCCCACTGGCACACCCCCGTCGCGTGACGGTCCGGACGAATAACGCCGTCATGAGACGCCTCGGGATTTCGTCCAATATTATCGAACGCCTCTCGTCCGAGCCCAAGATCTAGCCGGAAGTGGCAGAATCCCCATCTCAGCTCCTCCCTTTTCTTGACATCGCCGTAGATTTTTGTTAGGGTCGCGTTCCAAGGAGTAATGCAGCATGTTCACCAACCACGCGTCAACCAACCTCGTCGTAGCAGTCGTCGTAGTCGTCACCTCGTGACGGCTCGCCGCTGCCTATGACCACATAAACGGTTCAGAAGGAGCGCGGGCCCAAGCCCCGCGCTCCTTTCTTTTTCCGCACATAGGAATGAAAGAAAGGCCGCGGGCACCCCTCGCGGCCTTTTGTCATTTCTACAAAGAAAAGGAGAAACGCATGAAAACCGGTGCACAGATTCTGCTGGAATGCCTCAAACGCGAAGGCGTCGACACCATCTTCGGCTATCCTGGAGCAAAAACACTTCTCGTACACGACGCCATCTACGACGACCCTGATCTTTGCCACATTCTCGTCCGTCACGAGCAGGGTGCGGCGCACGCTGCCGACGGCTATGCCCGTTCAACGGGCAAGGTGGGGGTTTGCCTCACCACGTCCGGTCCGGGAGCAACGAACCTTGTGACCGGTATCGCCACAGCCCATATGGATTCCATCCCTCTTGTTGCCCTCACCTGCCAGGTGGCCACCACCGATATCGGCACGAGCGCCTTTCAGGAAGCCGACATGACCGGGATCACCCGCCCCATCACCAAGCATAACTATCTGGTCACCGACGTTGCCGATTTGGCGGCAGTCGTTCACGAAGCCTTCCACCTCGCTCGCTCGCGGCGCCCAGGCCCCATCCTCATCGACCTGCCGAGTAACGTGCTGGCAGCCAAAGCCGCCTCGGTCATCCCCGCCAAGCATTCGCGCCCAAGGCATGGCCACGGGATAGCCGCCAAAGCGAGAGAGCTCGCACTGACAGCAGCGCTCATCAACGAAGCCAAGCGGCCTCTCATCTACGCGGGTGGCGGCGTCATTCTCGCTGAAGCATCGACACAGTTGCGCGCGCTGGCGCAGCACGGGAGCATCCCGGTCACCCACACGCTCATGGCCATCGGTGCCATGGACCCGACATCACCCCTCTCCATCGGCATGCTCGGCATGTATGGGACCTGGCACGCCAACATGGCCGTACACGAATGCGACTGTCTCGTGGCCATCGGTGCCCGCTTCGACGACCGGGTCACCGGAAGGCTTGACGGCTTCGCCCCCAACGCGAGAATCATTCACATCGACATCGATCCCTCGTCCCTTCACAAACTAACCACCGAGGCGCTTCCGCTGGTGGGAGACGCCCGGGAAGTCATGGCCCTCCTCACCAACATGATCGATAGACGGGACAGGAGCGATTGGCTCGCTGAAATCGTCGCCTGGAAGCGGGAGGCCCCCCTCCCCCGGCCCGAGCGGGAACATCTTGCACCACACGAAATCATGGAGGCCATCGCCCGGGCATGTGGCCCGGATACGATTGTTGCCGCGGACGTTGGACTCTCCCAGATGTGGGCAGCCAACCATCTGGGCTTCTCGCTACCCCGGCGCTTCATTACGAGTGGAGGACTCGGAACCATGGGGTATGCCCTTCCCGCAGCCATGGGAGCCTCTCTCGGGAACCCGGGAATGGGGGTAATCGCCATCACCGGGGACGGCGCTTTCCAGATGAACGTCCAGGAGCTGGCAACCTGCGCCCATTATGGTATCCCGGTTAAGGTGATTGTTCTCAATAACGGCAAACTGGGGATGGTGCGGCAATTCCAGAACGTCTTCCTGCAGAAGCGCTACGCGGCGACGGACTTGGGGAAACACGTGGATTTCTGCATGGTGTCGCGTGGCTTCGGAGTGGAGGCGATAAAGGTCACCCATAGAGAGGAGCTGGCGGGAGCACTGTGCCGGGCCAGGTCTATCGCCGGCCCGGTGGTGATTGACGTGGAGGTCGATCCCGACTGCTATTGCTTCCCCATGGTCCCACCGGGTAAGCGGGCGCTGGAAATGATCTTCGCTCCAGAGGAATGGGATGGGTGAGAGGGATCTTCACTCAGAACTGAGGAAAAGATTCAGGAAGAAACTGACCATGCTGAACACGAGCGCCGCAACGAAAGCCGGCCAAAAGCCAGCCACGTGAAATCCCCTGACGAGATGTGCGGCAAGATAGAAGAGGAAGGCGTTTATGACCAAGGTGAAGAGGCCAAGGGTCAGCACCGTTACCGGGAGGGTCAGAAGGATGAGAACAGGGCGCAGGAAGGCGTTGAGGAGCCCGAGAACAAGAGCGGCGACGAACACGACCCGCCAGTTGTCGAGCGTGACACCCGAGACGACGTGAGCTACGACAAGAAGGGCCGTGCTGTTCACAATCCATTTGATGAAAAGGTCTTTCATGGCTGGTCCCGATACTTCCAGATTGTGGAAAGATCGTAGCACTTCTCGTATCATACCACAAAAGGTTTTTCCGGAAGAATTGGGACCGGCTGGGGCTCGCGATTCCTAAGAACCGCACAGCGAGACGGCAGGCTGCAGACCGCTCGCCATGAAATCACTGAATGTGCCGTCGTCGATACGACGATG
>DATDMX010000460.1:0-2793 GCA_036518575.1 Geobacteraceae bacterium
GATATGGAGAGCCTTGTAGAATCTGCTCTGGGACTTGCGGTAGTCGACCACATAGCTCCCCTCGGGGGTCTTGCGGTCACCCTGCCGTGTCTTCGGCCCGACCGGGTTTTTCCCGAGGGCGACCCGGTAGCTCCTGAGTACTTCGCCATTGCAGATAAGAAGGAGCAGGCGTTCTTTCTTCATGACCACGACCCGGTCCGCCTGCTGAAGGGACGCGACGGCAAGGGTCGCCGGGATGAGTACTGCTGCCACTGCCAGAAACAGAATCTTCTTCACTACCAAAACACCTTTCGCTGCGGAAGCTATCCAGCGTCCAAAAGCAAGAACCGAACCATTCCTGCCACCTCGAACGAAAGCTCCCGTCGGGTGGCGTCGGAAGCGTCTTCACAAGACGTTGCCCCCGCAACGAAAAGGGGCGGACCCTGTTAACCCGGCCCGCCCCTTTTGCTCCTACCGTCATTTCGCTGTAAGTCTTACTGCTTCTTCCCGTCCTCGAACACCTTTATCCCTTTCAGGAAAGCGTCAAGTCCAGCGGCCATTTCCTTCTGCCCCCGCGTCCCTTCCCGCATATAGCCCACATGATAGAGCACGTCGACGCCGGCCAGCCTTTTGGCGGGGATATTGCGCGTGAAAGGAGCCTCGATGACGGTCGACTTGTCCTGAACGAACGCCACCTTGTTGTACGGCATCTTTTTCCCCACGAGCTTGTCCCATTCGCTCTTGAACTTGTCGCCCAACTCGGTGGGAGGACGCATGTTTCTTGCCAGCACGAAATAGTTGACGCTGTTCTTGTCCTCGCCCACCGTAATCTCCTTCACGTCCCACACGGTCTTACCCTTCTCCTTGAAAAAGCCGAAATCGAGTCTCAAGTCGCTGTTTTCGGTTATCCGCATGTTCTTCGGCTCCACCTGGAGAGCCACCCGCGCCGACTTGTAGGCAAGCCGTCTGCCGTAGTCGAAACTGATGTCGATGGTGGAGAACGCCTGGGGAAGGAGCTCCTTCATGGCGAGAAACTCCCGCCACTGCTTGAGGCTGCCGTAGTAGGAAACATAGATGAAATCGGAAAGTGCCTTCAGGTCCATGAGGTGACCGTTACTACGCCCCGTCGATCCTCCCCGCATCAGGGTGACGCAGCCGCCGGGCACGGGCAGGGAGAAGGTCACGATCCGCTCGTCGTTGTATTCCATGTTCCAGATCCGGACAAGCCACTTTCTCTGGTAGGCGTCGACATATTCCGACTCGCTTTCAGCCTTGCCAAGGGAGGTGATTTTGATCTTGTCCACCCCCACCTGGCGGGTCACGTTGACCCCCTTGAGGATCGTATCCATGAAGACCTTGGAATCCTTGTAAAACGTGGCAAGAGGAATAGTGTCGGGCTTCTGCACGTAGAGGTAGAGCGAATTGCCCATGCCGCCCAGCGTCATGAGACCGTTCCCCCCCAGGTCAGCTTCCTTCGTATCCTTCGGGGCTTGAACGTCCCAGTTGCCGTCAGAACCACGCGAAATGAGATGGGGGAAGGTCGCATCCACGTTCTTGTAAAAGAGAGCTGTCGACTCCTTGCCGTTGGGGAAGATGCGATCGCGGTTTTCGGCTAGAAGCTGGGAGAGGAGTCGCGCCCCGAACTTCTCCACGGAGGCGGTAATCTGGTCGTTAAGCGGACGGTAGGCCAGGGGAAGGGCGATGTTGTCCTGCAGAACGTCGATTTTCGTGAAGCTCATATTGTCGAGAAAATAGAGCATTTTCTTGTAAATCTCGGCTACGCCGATGCGACTGGTGATAACCTCGGAGATGGGAAGCGCGATATTGAGGTTCTCGCTCGGCGATTTCTGCAGGACGATGCCGATGACCGCCCCTTTTTCGTCGAGGAGCGGGCCGCCGCTGTTGCCCGGCGAAGCGGCAGCGGAGAAGCGAAGCCATTTCCACTCCCCGGTGAAGTCTTCAGGCGTGTTGGACGTGTAGAGACCGTCACGGATGACAACCCCCTCGCCGAGGGCATTGCCAACGGCATAGACCTTGCCGTTCAGCTCAGGCTTGCGGTTGATGGGCAAGAAATCGCCGGCAGGGCGACCCTTGACGGAAAAGACGACGAAATCGCGTCGGTCCGAATACTTGAGGATCTGGTCGACGGGAAAGACATTGCCGCTCGCATCGCGAATGAAATACTCCTTGAACTGGCTCTCGTGGTCGAGGGAGAGGACGTGGGCGGCGGAGATGAATTCCGTCGGGCTGATGGCAAACGCCGTGCCGACGGGAATATACTTATCCGTGCGTTCCGAGTACGGGAGGAGATCAAGGGGAAGGGGGCGCTCGTAGGTGAGCGAATCGTGCGTCGGCTTGAGGACGATGACCTCGAAGACGGCCTTGTTCACGAGCTCCATGGAGCTCTTGTCAAGGGCGGCTTGCGCGGTGCCGGGGCGGTGCACAAGGAGTACTCCCGCAATGAAGAGAGCGACTACGAGGGAAAAGCTTCTGGCAAAATTCATGGAAAGAAACTCCTCTTGATTCCCGGGCGTCCGAGGCGGCTGGGACCGCGCGCAAAGGCCGGGAAAATTCGGCTGCGGTGCATCTTCGCACATTACCCGTAATGGCTGAAGTTGTCAACAATGGGAATCCCCTGCCCCATTGCATTGCGGACCTCCTCGGGTAGACTGAAAAGGCCAGTTTGACATGCCCGCATGTTGACAGCAAACTGCCCCTCGGGCTATCTTTGCCGGGGTGCGCGGACAAGCCCGGAAACCGTGCCACAAGGAACAACCATGACGCAGCCTCCCATCCTTCCCCAGACCGAGGAAA
>DATDMX010000461.1:0-4544 GCA_036518575.1 Geobacteraceae bacterium
ACGATGGCCCGGCGCTCCCGCAGGAGGATGTGGAGAAGGCTCGATTTTCCGACGTTGGGTTTCCCGGCAATGAGAACCGAAATCCCTTCCCGCAGAACCCTCCCCTCGTCGAACCCGGCGAGAAGCTCTTCGACTCCCGCGAGAGCCTGGTGCACATTGGCGCTGATGCGGTCGTAGGAAGCCGGGTCGATCTCGTCCTCGGGAAAGTCGATGTGGGCTTCGATGATGGCAAGGGCCTCCACGAGGAGGCTTCTCAGCTCGCCGATCCTCCGGGAGAGTTCCCCCTGGCGCTGACCCTGAGCTAGGGAGAGGGCCGAATCGGTGCGGCTACGGATGACGTCGATGACTCCTTCAGCCTGGAGGAGGTCGATGCGGCCGTTGAGAAAGGCCCGTTTGGTGAACTCGCCCGGCTCGGCCAGGCGCACCCCCTGACGCAGCACGAGGTCGAGTATCCGCTCGGTGACGAGGGTGCCGCCGTGACACTGGATCTCCACCACGTCCTCGCGGGTGTAGGAGCGTGGGGCGCGCATGAGGACGAACATCACCTCGTCGATACAGGCGCCGGTTCGGGGATCAATGATCGCGTCATAATAAAAACGGTGGCTCTCAAGGCCACCGTTTCTCTGCGAAGCGACGAGGGCGGTGACCACGGCTTCCGCGCCGTGGCCACTTACCCTGATGATGCCGATCCCCCCCTCCCCTGCCGGGGTACTGATCGCCGCTATGGTGTCTTCCACATACATGGGTTTCTCAGCTGATGGACTTATTGATGTAGTACTGCTGGCCGATGGTGAGGATGTTGTTCACAAGCCAGTAGAGGACGAGGCCGGAGGGGAAGTTCAGGAACATGAAGGTGAAGACGACGGGAAGCGCCATCATCATCTTCGCCTGGGTCGGGTCCATGCTCGTGTTGGGGGTCATCTTTTGCTGGATCACCATGGTGACCCCCATGATGATGGGGGTGACGTAGTAGGGATCCTTGGCGGAAAGGTCCTGGATCCAGAGCATGAAGGGTGCCTGGCGCAGATCGATGGAGAACATGAGCGCCTTGTAGAGGGCGAAGAAGACCGGAATCTGCACGACCATGGGGAGACAGCCGCCGAGCGGATTCACCTTGTGCTCCTTGTAGAGTTCCATCACCGCACGGTTCAGACCGTCCCGATCGTCCTTGAACTTATCCTTGAGGGCGGCCATCTTCGGCTGGATCTTCTGCATCTCCTTCATGGACTTGTAGCTCTTGTGGGTGAGCGGGTAGAAGATGCACTTCAGGATGACCGTAATGATGATAATGGCAATGCCGTAGTTGTGCGTGTAGCGGTTGAAGAATTTGAGCGTGTAGAGAAGTGGCTTGGCAATGGCCGAAAACCAGCCGAAATCGATCACTTCCTCAAGCCTGTTCCCCTGGGCCTTGAGGATGTCCAAATCCTTGGGGCCGAAAAAGAGCTTGTCGGTCACGGTGATCGCCTGGCCGGGATTGAGGCTGATGGCGGGGGAAGCGATGGTGTTTTCCAGGTAGTTGTTCGCATCGCGGATGGTCACCTGGGCAATGCTCGCGTCCTTGGCGAGCACGGAGCTCAGGAAATACTTGTCGGCAAGACCGGTCCAGAGAATCCCCTTGTCATACTTCTTGGCTTCCTTCACCACGTCCTTCACCGGGTTGGCGTGGAGCGCATTGTCGGAGAACGTGACGGCGTCATGGGTCTCGAAACGGTTGTCGGCCTGCTTCGGTACGACGTGGTTCTTGAGTATGAGCTGCAGCGTACCCTCGCGCTTCTCGGCACCCGTATTGGCAAGCTGCTGCTGGAGGTCGATGCTGTAGCTGTTGCCGTGGAACGTATACGTCTTCTTATAGGTAATGCCGTTGGCTACCGCCGTGAACTCGAGACTCTTCGCGTCACCGTCGGTTACGCGAACGGCGTCGGCCGAGGCGCTGTAGACGAGACCGGGCTCGATGCCGAACGCTTTCCCTTCGCTGCGCAGCGTGTAGTTGTCCGGAGCATCCTCGGCGATGAGGGAAATGGGCTGGCCACCTGCCCCGGCGCTCTCGCGGTACTTCTTGAGCACGAACTTCTTGAGGGCTGCCCCCCGGCTGCTGAAGACCGCGGTGTAGAGGTCGCTCTCCACCGTGATGTCGCGCGAGGCTGCTGCCGTGGCTGCGGGTGCCGGCGCCTGCGGCGCGGCAGCAGCGGTCACTGCGGCGGGGGTGGCCGTCAGCGTGGCGCCCTTGGCCGACATCTGCCCCTGCACCCCGGCCCGCGGAGCCTGCTTGGGCGGCGGCGGAAAGAGGAAGGAATAACCGTAGAGGACAGCTATGGACAAAACGATTGCTATGATAACTCTCTTTTCCATGAGAACTCCTTGAGCGTGCTAGTGAAGTGGGTCGTAACCGCCCTCGTGCCAGGGGTGGCACTTGCACAGACGAACCAGTGCGAGCCGGCTTCCCTTGAGAAAGCCATACGTGTGCAGAGCTTGTTGGGCGTAGTGTGAACAGGAAGGATAGAAACGGCAGGTCGACCCTTTGAAGGGGGAAAGGTAGCGCTGATAGAGCGCAATCAGACGAATGAGAATGTTCGTCACCATACTAGGTATGCAGCCTGATCAGGGCTCGGTCGAGCTCCCGGGAGATGTCGCCGAAGGAGAGGGACGCGGCCCGTTGCTTGGCTATGATGTTGAAGTCAGCCGCCGTGAACATCTGTTTGTGAAGGCGGTAATATTCCCTGAGACAGCGCTTGAGACGGTTTCTCACGACCGCGTTGCCGACCTTGCGGCTCACCGTTGCCCCGAACCGGGTCTGCTGGCGCTCGGTGATGGCCCAGACGATGATGAAACTCGCCGTATGGACCTTGTTCCCCCGAGCCGCCAGCTCCAGGTAATCACTGCGGCAACGAAGACGCTCGCTTTTAGGGTAGTCGCACGCGGTCGGTGCCACGTCTACTTCGTGGAGATAGTGACCGCCAGTCTCTTGCGCCCTTTGGCCCGACGTCTCTTGATGACGAGACGCCCGTTCTTCGTGGCCATCCGGACGAGGAAGCCGTGGGTTCTTTTACGTGAAATGTTGCTGGGCTGAAAGGTCCTTTTCATTCTGCGCGAACTCCTCTATGTATAGGGTTTGATATCGTTAGAGCAAAGGACACTTTTATACGCACTTGCCGATTTTTGTCAAGCACTATTTCACCTACTGGAAAAAATTTGGCCTTGCAAATTCGATGCTCCTTTGTTAGTCTGCATCTCTCCCCGACCCTTTTCCCCAAAGCTACCGTTTTTCTGTTCCAATGCGCTGATTTACCGTTCAATTATTTTATCAACACCTGTTGATAAAGCTGTTTAAAACTATTCCCGGGCAAGGGTTCTTATGGAAGAGTTGTGGCTCGAAGTACAAGCGAATATCGCCAAGGTTCTCACCCCCCAGTCGTTCTCCACCTGGATCAAGCCGATCAGGTTTCTCGGCGTCACCGATAATATCCTTGAACTCGAAGTACCAAACAAATTCGTCAAGGACTGGATTCACGAGACCTACCTCCCCATGATCCAGGAAGCCGTCTGCTCGCTGGCCGGCTCCGCCTTGCGCATCGAGTTCAAGGTGGGTGACGCCCAGCGTCACCATACCGAGGCGCCCAAGGAGGAAACGCCGCCGGGGCGCTCTGCGGGAAAGAAGGAAAAAGAGCACGTCGAGCCAAACGTCACCCTCAACCCCAAGTACACCTTCGACAGCTTCGTCTGCGGCGGGAGCAACCAGTTCGCCCACGCCGCCTCCCAGGCGGTAGCCAACAATCCGGCCACTAACTACAACCCTCTCTTCATCTACGGTGGCGTGGGGCTCGGCAAGACCCATCTCCTCACCGCCATCGGCAACCATGTCCTCGCCCGCAACAAGAAGGCCCGCGTCAGCTACTACACGTCGGAAAAATTCATGAACGAGCTCATCAACTGCTTGCGCTACAACAAAATGGAGCAGTTCCGCAACAAGTTCCGCAACATGGACATCCTCCTCATCGACGATGTCCAGTTCATTGCCGGCAAGGAGCGGACCCAGGAGGAGTTTTTCCACACCTTCAACTCCCTCTACGAATCCCACAAGCAGATCGTCGTCACCTCGGACAAGTTCCCCAAGGATATCCCCGGCCTGGAAGAACGTCTGCGCTCGCGCTTCGAATGGGGGCTCATCGCCGACATCCAGCCCCCCGACATCGAAACGAAGATGGCCATCCTCAAGAAGAAGGCCGAGCTCGACGCGATCCCACTCGGAGACGACGTCGCCCTCTTCCTTGCATCCAGCTCCACGACGAACGTGCGCGAACTGGAGGGGATGCTCATCCGACTCGGAGCGTTCTCGAGCCTCACGGGAAAACCCATATCGCTTACCATGGCGCGCGAAGTGCTCAAGGACATCATCGTGGACAAGTCGCGCGACATCACGGTGGAGATCATCCAGAAGTTCATCGCCGACCACTACAAGATAAAGGTGGCCGATCTCAAGTCGGCCAAGCGCCTCAAGGCCCTCGTCGTGCCCCGGCAGATAGCCATCTACCTCTGTCGCGAGCTCA
>DATDMX010000462.1:0-3683 GCA_036518575.1 Geobacteraceae bacterium
CCGTGCCGAGGCGTAGCAGCGCTACGTCGAGGCAGGGTTTCGAGGACACGGCGGCGAGATGGGTGAAAGATCACGCCCGCCCCTACCCTTCTTTGACCGTGCCTGTCATGGCCCTGATACTCTCCAGCCGCGACGACGTACTCAGGCCGCAGGCCGGAGCGATGATATTCACGCCGTCGCGCACAAGCTGACCCGTATGCCGCACCACCTTCTCCGCCTCTCCGGATTCGAGAAGAAAGGTGCTCACGTTTCCCATGGTCACGAGGCCGGGAAACTCCTCCTTGAGGAGCTTGAGGTTCACCAGGGCGTCGGTGCTGATGGCATCCCCGTGGATACTCGGGATGGAATTCTTCACCGCCTGAAGTTTGCCGCAGATATGAACGATTACCGGCGCGTTCAGACCATGGATACCGTCGATCAGGCGATTGAGATAGGTAACGGCAAACTCGTCGAACATCCGCGGACCGAGAATCTCCCCGGTAGCGGTGGGGTCGCCGATGGCTATGATGGTGGCGCCGTTGTCCACGAGCTCACGGGCGAAGGCTATGAGAAAATCAGTCACATAGCTGAGCACGCGGTGAGCCCCTTCTGCGTCCTTACGCAATTCCTTGAGGAACGTGACCGGATCGACGATGGAGGCGGCAGTGCTTACCGGGCCGGTAAGACTACCGATCACCGGCGCGTCCGGGTGCTGCCGCGCGAGGCGGTGCGCTGCCTCCACCACCGTGGCGATCCTGCCGCTCTTCAGCAGCCCTGCAATGTCGCGCAACTCCACATTCCGAACCGATGCGTAATTCTCCCGGGCGATCTTCGGCTCGCAGGCGAGGCTCCCGAAATCGATCTCACTCCCGAGGACTTCAGCCTCCACCGTCATGCAGAAGGGAATGCCGAGGTTCTCGAAGCCCGTGGCACTATGGACGTCCGCAGAGATAGCCGCCATAAGCGCGGCGTCGCTGTGGCCGGCAGGAAGGGTCCGGCCGGTCGCCTCCATAACGTCGACGATGGCGGCGTTCATCATGCCGCCGGTGCAGATGACCGGTGGCCGGTCGATACTCTTTTTCGCTAATACCCGGAGCAAGCGCTCCTTGGGACTCGTTGAACTCATGTAACCGGCTCCTCTACAAATTTCAGCTTTCCAGCGTCCACCGGCCAACCGATCTCACGCACCGTATCCATCATGGCGTGGATGTTGGCAAAGGGCGTCTCCGTAGGGAGACTGCAACCCGAGGCTACAATGTATCCTTTGGGGTTGTCGTGGGCAGCGCGAATGCACTCGATCACGCCTTTGCGTACGTCGGCGGGGGTTCCCTGAAGCATTACTTCCGACGGACGTACATTTCCCATCAGGCGGACCCGGTCACCCACAAATGCCCTGGCATCCGCAAGGCTCGCCTCGTTGTCGATACTGAGACAGTCCGCGCCCGCGTCTGCCATCGCCTCCCAGACCTTTGCCGTCCGGCCGCAGATATGGAGGGTGACGCTTTTGCCTCTGGCATGGATGTAAGCGATAAGCTCCTTCAGGTAGGGATAGGCAAACTCCCGAAACTGGCGGGGGCTGATGACCGTGGAGGACGCCATGGGGTCCGTGAGGCTCGGCGTAGCGCCGCTGTCGATGATGGCCTCGGCGTAGGCGAGGCACGACTCAAGGGCAATGCGACAGAGACGATGGACGGCTTCCGGATCCTTCAGGGTCAGGCGCACGATCTGTTCGGCACCGATGAGAAGCGACGCCGTGGTAAATGGGGCGCAGAGCGCGCCGGTTACCGGCACCTCGTGACCCACCGCATCCACCACGCGCCGCATTGCCTCCAGATGTACCGGCAGGAGCCCGTCCCGATGAGGGTTCAGGGGACGCAACCCGTCGATGGCGGAAAGAGTGGCGATGGCCGGGGCATCGAGGTACGCGGTCTCGTCCTCCGGCACCTTCACCCGCGCTCCCATCGCCTCGGCCTGGACATAGAGGTCGGTGAACACCCGGATGACATCGTAGCCGAAGAGGCGGTAGGCCGCCACCTGGGCCTCGGCCAGGAGGCGCGGGTCGTTGCGGATGGCCCTCACCGGCACGCCAATGACGCGGGCGGCGGTGTTGCCAATAATGGGCACGCAGGGAAGCCGGTCGATGGGCTCTCCCCGGCCGAGGGCGGCAAATCGTTGCAGCGCGTTCACAGGGCCGCGACCTCCCCGTGCACCGGCACGTCGAGGAGCTGTTTCGCCACTTTGACCGCCTCGGCGGCGTTCACCGCATAGCCATCGGCGCCGATTCTCCTGGCAAAGCCCGGAGAGATGGGGCCACCTCCGACCATCACCTTGATGCCCTCCCGGATGCTCTCCTCCTCCAGAAGCCGCACCACCTTCCCCATTCCGTCCATTGTTGTGGTCATGAGAGTGGACAGGGCGATAATGTCGGCGTCGATTTCTCTGGCCTTGTCGACAAATGTTTGCGGCGGCACATCGCGACCTAGGTCGACGACCTCGAAGCCGCCGGTCTCCAGCATGATGCGCACCATGTTCTTGCCGATATCATGGGTGTCCCCTTCGATGACGCCGATCACCACCCGGCCCTTCTTCTCGGCACTCTGTTTGAGATGCGGCTTCAGGACGTCGAGGCCGGCGTACATGGCGTCGGAGCACATGAGGAGCTCGGGTATGAAATACTCCTCCTCTTCGAAGAGTGCTCCGGCCCGCTCCATGCCACGGGAAAGCCCCTGGTCTATCGCCTCGTAGGCATCGACTCCTTCGCTCACCACTTCCCTGGCCACGGCAACGGTCCGATCTTCCTCCATCTCCACAACCGAGTCCGACAACTCTCTGAACAGCTCTTCCTTACTCCTTGACATGGGAATGCCTCCTTTTGTTGCGTGCTGCATACTGCTGGCGATTTTCGACCGGCGCGCACTATTCCGCGCCACACACTGCCCAAAAAATAAAAAAGGCCGGGGTCTTTTCCAGGGGAAAAGAAAAACCCCGGCCTCCGGTTTGTCCGGTCAGCCAGTTGACGTGCAGGTAAGCATACAAAAACGATTCACGAAAATCAAGATATTTTTCTATGTAGCCTATTACTTTACTAGACTATATACTTGCACCTTCGCGAATAATCCCCGTTTCCAGCTCGAAGATGCGATCGCCCCACTGCCTAGCCCACATGCGCAGCTGTGACGGGGAGAGCGGTTCGGGGACGGTCGCATCCTTGCTTTCGACGATCTGCTGCGCCAATTTGCGGCAGAGGTAGGCTTGGTTGGACAGGGGCGCGGCCTCGATCACGGTCTTGCCGTAAAGCTCACTCTGGAGGATGGTGAGGGATCGGGGCACAAAGGAGACGAGTGGCGCCTTGGTCTGGGCGGCAAAATCGGCGATGTACGACTCGGCAAAAGAAGTGGTGAGACCGTTGGCAATGATCCCGCCAAGCCGCGCTCCTCCCTTGTCGGCATAGCGCGAAATGGTGGAGAAAATGCTGTTCGCGGTGTAGAGCGAGACGATATCCGGGGAGCTCACCACGTAGGCCTTATCCACGAGGGAATTACGCAGAGGGGCAGCCAGACCGCCGCACAGAATCTCCCCCGGCACATCGTAGAAGACCACATCGGGGTCGAACGTTTCGAACAATCCGCCGTCGTGGAGAAACGATAGAGCCGCCTCCATCCCCTGACCGGCGCACTCGGCAGTCTGGAAGATATCACCCAGCT
>DATDMX010000463.1:0-6253 GCA_036518575.1 Geobacteraceae bacterium
GAAAAAATGATGGCATTTGTAAACAGGATTCTTGCGGTAAAACTTCCTGCCGCGAGGAGACTGCCATGGGCGGGTTTTCAGGGTGTCCGGGGGAAACGTAGGGGGCTACTTCCTACCGCGCAGTCGCCGCCATCCGGCACCGGCCAACTCCGCCATCCCCTCGATGGTCTTCTGGTAGAAACGCTTGACGGGGATGTGGTTGACGAGGATGTCGCCGTTGACCTTCTCGAGCGTCACCCGGTCTCCCGGCACGAGATGCGAGACGCTATCGTAGAACTCCCCTCCCATCCCGAAGAGGAAGTTATGGCGTCCCCCCTGCATGACGCAGGAGACCACCATGACGGTATTGAGGGGGGCGCCGCTCTTGTGGTCGAAGCGGGTGGTGGCGGTGACGAAGTCCCCCTCCACCACGCCTGCCCCGGCAACAAGGTTCTCGACGGTGATCTGGCGCGGCTTGAGGCTTCCGAGGGAGGGAAGCCCCCACGGCTTGTAGGGCTCGTTGGGCCTGCGGTGGTAGTGGTCGGCCCTTTCCAGAATGATCACCACGTTGTTGTTGATCGGCCCGCCGATGGAATGGGAAAGACCGGCCGCAAACCCTTTCTCCAGGATGAGACGGTGGTTTTCCACCACCTGGATCATGCCGGTGGCACCCAGGGGATGGCCGCGGCCCTTCAGCCCGCCGGTGAGATTGGTGGGAAAGAGTCCGCCAGGGCCGGTGAGCCGGTCGTCGAACAGTCCGTCGAGGAGTCGGTGCCGGGGGAGGAGACCGAGATCGACCATATTTATGGGACCGAAGCCGTTGAAAGGGTCATGCATGTTCACATGAAGTTTGCCGGCAAATGTCGTGATCTCCCGTATCCCGGCCATGCCGTAGGCGCCGGCCGCTGCCCGCACCGTGGCGGGGAAGGAGTGAAAGTAGCTGCGGTCGGCGATGGTGGGAATATCGGTAGCGCTTCCCACGCCGGACACCATCACCTCCTGTGGACGGGACGACAGGATGACTGCCGCGACACCGTCCGACATGGGGCAAAAGTCGTGGTAGCGCAGCGGCCACCAGTAGCGGTAGTTCGTGCCCGAGACGATCTGGCGATAGTACTCGGCCAGGGGGATCTCGAAGTTCAGGTGAGCATCGGGGTTCAGGGCGGCGAAACGGTGCGCCCGCTGGGTGATGAGCGCCGAGAAGGCGGTCCACTCTTCCTCGGAAAGGCGCAGCCGCTCCATGAGGGAGCGGGCAACGAGCGCCCCGCAGGCTGGCATGGTGAGGCCGAACTCGGCCTCGTCCCGGTCGATGACACCGGCGACGATGCGCGTGGCGTCGGCGGTGGGGGCATCGCTCATCTTCTGGATGCCGATGGCGAGAACGTGATCGCAGCGCCCGGAGGCTATCTCCAGGTAGGCGTTCTCAAGGGCCGAGGCGCCCGAGGAGGAGGCCGTGTCGATCAGGACCGACTTCGTGCCGGACATGCCGAGAACCCCGGCGATCTTGGCAGCGGTGTTGTCCACTCCGGAGAAGGCCACCGGGTTCTGGGAGCCGACCACGACCGCCTCGATGTCGCGTCGGCGAACCGGGCTGGCGGCAAAGACCTCGCCCGCCTTTTCCGCCAACTCCAGGAACGTGAGAGCTTCCCGCTCCCTGCCGTTGTAACGCCCCACGGGCGCGGCATAAGAGGCGGCTACGTAGACCGGCCGAGGGGTAAATGGTGTTGTCATGGTGGGACCTCTGGGAAAAGAGCCTAGCGCCTGTCCGGGCGGTGTTCGACTTGTTGCCTAAGTATAACGCAGACGGGATATTTTGCTGACAAGAACCTCGCGCACTAAAGCCACCTCCGCCCGGACAGAGTAATGGCCGCGTGACCGGGCAGTGAATATTTTATCCGCGCATGTGGTATTATTTAAAACACGTTTTTGCTCTCCACCACCAGCTACCCTCTCATTTACCCGTACCAGAAGGAGAATCGATGGCCGATCGGTCCGCCGTTTTTCGCTGGGTTCCTGCCCTTGTGCTGGGGATGTACTTGGCGTTATTCCCTGACGGGACGGCAGTCGCGGCCGCGGGGGATCCTCCTCAGGCGGAAATCGGCCCACCTGCGCCATCTCCTCCTTCGACAGAACCGACTCCGGGCGCGGCGCCCCCCAAGGAAGAGCCGACGGGCATCGAAAAGAGCATTGACGAAACCCATACGCTGCTGGAGCAAAGCATCCTCGAACAGGCGATTCGCCTCGACAACTTTTTCGGCGAGGTCAAGGCGGACAGCCAGCGCCGGACCTCATACGAGCTGCGTTTACGCACCTCCGTTCGGGTCGATGATGGGGGCAATCTCCGTTTCGGCGCATCGCTACGCGCCAATGCCGTTCTTTCCAGGATTAGCAACAGACTGCGTCTTGCCATATCGGGAGACAGCGAGCCGGAACCGTTTGCGCCGAGTCTCCCTGAGGACCCGGGGAACCCCGGTTTCGACCGTACCTCCCAGACCACGCGTATCGTCAATACGGAGCTGCGCTACGGACTTCTCCAGACACCCACCATGGATCTCTTCGCGGGCGCGGGGTTCCGGCTCGTCCTCCCGCCTGAAGCGTTCCTGCGCACCCGTTTCCAGTACACCCATCGCTTCAGTGATGTCACCCTGATGCGGGTAGCAGAAACCCTTTACACGAAAAATACCGACGCCCTCGGCGAGACCACCGAATTCGCCATCGAACGATCGCTGAACCCGAAAACCCTTCTCCGATGGGCGTCTACCGGTACGGTCTCCTACGAGCTGGAGGGACTGGAATGGGGCTCGGAAATCTCTCTCATGCGCGAACTTTCTCCCAAGAGCGCCATCACCGTGACGACAGGCGTGTACGGCAACACCACCCACGATGACGTAATCACCAACTATCGGCTCGCTACCCGCTATCGGCGTAACTTCCTAAGAAAGTGGCTCTTTTACGAGATCGAGCCCGAGGTCTCCTGGCCGCGACGGGGCGACGGGGAGTTCCATACCGCCTTCGCCTGCACCTTTCTTCTGGAGATAGTGTTCCAGGGCAGTGCCACCGACCCGGAAGGAACACCACCTCACCCCTGAAACTATTTCGCCCCCTGCTGCCCCTCCCCTTTCACCCACACATCGACAACCGGCACAATCCCGTCGTCGAACGCCCCTAAACCCTGAATGCCAGCTTTGGCGATGGCGTAGTAGCGACGGCGCCCGCCATACAGATAGATCACATCCTCGTTGATGAGGGTTGCCACCCCGCAGAGCGCCTTCTGCCTCACGCGCTCGTCGGTGGCTGTCTGCTGGGTCACCAACAGCTCGTCCATGACGGGATTGCGGTAACGGCTGAAGTTGAATTTCCCGCTTGAATGGAGACAGACGTCGAGATAGGGCCCCATATCGTCAAGATCCATCAGTCGCCAGCCGGCAATCTGGTAGTCGCCACTCTTGACCCTTTTGACGAGTTCCCCTTCGGCCAGAAGAGTAACTTTCAGGGTAACGCCGATATCGCTGAACAGCCGCTGCATGACTTCCCCCGCCTCCCGTCCGAGCGGCGTATCGGTTTCCAGGAGCTCCAGCACGATCTTCTTGCCATTTTCGTCGAGGAGCTTTCTCGCCCTGACCGGATCGTAGCGTCGATAGCCGCATTCGCCGCAATCGAGAGTTTCCCCGAAAGGTGAGCGGGCAGAGGGGAGCGTCCCCAGATAATCCGACTTGAGGTACAATTCCTGATTCCAGGCGTGTGCCAGGGCACGACGAACCCGCACATCCTTCAGGGGCGGTTCGGCAGTGTTGATGATGAACGTGTACGGACCGGTGGCGTCGGTACTGTAAACCCTCAGCGACGGATCCTTCTTCGCCCTGAGGATATGTACTCCCCGATCGGTCAGGATAATGTCCGTTTCACCGGAGCCAAGAGCCGCGAAACGGGCCTCGGCATCGACGATGGGACGAAACACGACCGCATCCAGTCGCGGTTTTCCCGAGCGCCAGTAATCGGGATTCTTCACCACCACGAGGTGGTCACTGTGACGCCATTCCTTGAAGACGAAGGGGCCGGTACCTACCGGCGCCCGGTTCAGAGTGTTATCCCTGACGGCCTTGGGCGAGGGGATATAGGCCCCGGTCCAGCGCGTTTCGCTGAGCATGGCGAGGAATGCGGCCCAGGGATGCTTCAGGGCGAACCGAACGGTAGCGTCGTCGATCTTCGTCACCGATTGAATCGGCTCGATGAGAGCCGCTCCCGAGAAGCGGTTGTCTGGATCGAGCATTCTTGCCCAGTGCGCCACCACCGCATCCGCATTGAAGGGGGTCCCGTCATGAAAGGAAACCCCCTGGCGAAGCTTGATGGTCCAGCTTTTCCCCCCTTCCCCCGGTGTCGCCGCGAGCGCCAGTCCGGGAATGAGCCTCCCCTTGGCGTCCATGTCGAAGAGTTTCTCCTCGACCGCCATCATGACACTACGATCGCCGAGTTGCAGGTACGCCACCTTGAGGGGGTCGAAACCGCGAAACTCGAGATCGACCGCCACGGTCAGGGTTCCGCCGGATTTGGGCACCGCTGAGGGAAAGCTCCCGGCACCCACGCCCGATGCGGAAGCCAGCAGGACGCCCAGCACCGCCAAAATGACACACCGTACGAAGTTGATTACCATGCTCGCCTCCTCGGCACCTCAATGCCCCGATTCCGGGGCCGCAGATTCATATTGTACACCCTGAGGTCCATTCATGCAGCCAACGTGATCAATCCTTAAAAACTATGACCAGTGGTCGCCTCAATTCGCCCTTGCGCATTTCCGGACGCTCTGATATGAAAGGTGTGCAACAATCACCCGGAAGGGAGCCACCCATGGTAAAGAATATGAAAAATATCGTCGTCTTCGTGCGCGATTTCGAAGCGGCGAAGCGCTTCTACAAGGAGCAGCTGAAACTTCCCCTCGCCCAGGAATCGGTGGCGATCATGGAGTTCTTCCCCGGCAGTTCCACGACCCTCGGCGTCTCCCTTGCCATGCACGAAGCAGCCGTCCCCCTCGTGGGACGCCACACCGGCATCACCCTCCAGGTGGAAAAGATCGAGGAGCTTTGTGCCGGGCTCAGTGCAGCGGGTGTGCAGTTTGCCGAGCCACTGGAAAAGACGCCGTGGGGAAAGATGGCGGTGGTGAAGGACCCGGACGGCAACCAATTCGCCCTCGTCGAGGGGTAACGCCGCTTTTGCGCAATCTCGGCGTCAGGCTTCAAGCCCGCTTGTACTCGGGCTGTCGCCCTCGCCCTTCGGGCAGGCATAGCCTGTGGCAATTCAGCTTCGCGAAATTGAGCGGCGTAGCGCTGCTACGCCTCCGCACAGTCTCTCGCCTTCTTTGACCTTGCACAAAATCGACGTTCCCCGGCCTGGCGGTAAACAAACGGAGGTCTCTTGAACATCATCGACCGGCAGCTTCTTGACGAGTTGAGCCGCCAGGCGCGGGAAAATCCGCGGCTGAGGAAAAACTACAACCTTCACCCGAGCGACGACTTCTGCGCCCATCGGCTTCTTAACGCCATGGAGCCGGGCTCCTACATTCGCCCCCACCGCCACCTCGACCCGCTCAAGGACGAATCGATGGCCATGGTGCGCGGCAGTATGGGGATCGTCGCCTTCGACGAGGCGGGAAATGTCATCCTCGCCCGCATCCTGAGTGCCGGCGGAGACGCCGTGGCGGTCGACATCCCCCACGGGAGCTACCACACCGTGGTCAGCCTGGAAAAAGGCACCATCTTCTTCGAAGCGAAGGCCGGCCCCTATATCCCCCTCACCGAGGAGGAAAAGGCTCCGTGGGCACCCGCCGAGGGCGATGCGACGGTGGCTGCCTACCTCGCCCGCCTCGAAGCCCTCTTTCACACGCCATGAGACTGCTGCCGGCTGCCCTGGTTATCGCCCTCTTCGTCCCCCTTTCCTGCTGGGGTGCGCCGGCCAAACCCCGCCCCGCCGCCGGCATCGGCCTCGTCATCATCCGCCCTCTCTCTCCCCCTCGCTATGCTGACATCTCCTCCGTCACCCTCTACCGGGAGCCGGGAGTGGGAAGAGTCGGCACCCTGGCAACAAAGATCCTTCCCGGGCTGGCCCCGGTGATCGCGGCAACGGATAAAGGGGAAACGGTCCTGGCTGTTCTCGGCAAAAAAGGCAACTGGCTGAGGGTTGCGTATGATGATGCGGGACACGAAGGGTGGCTGGCCCTCGCCCGTCCCTGGCGCTACCTCGGCTGGGACGATTACCTCCGGGGCAGGCGTGCCCGGCTCCT
>DATDMX010000464.1:0-4924 GCA_036518575.1 Geobacteraceae bacterium
GTAGGTGAAGCCGTGCTGGAAGCTGTCGGCAAGGAGGATGGAATAACTATAACCTCTCGAGTCAAGTCGAACGCAGCGATCTCAAGCGTGTATCCCGTGGATGACTTCGCTGAGAGCCGTCTTGTCTGCGGCAATTATCTGGTAACGACGATCAGGGAGCACGAGGGGGACTACACGAGAAACGCCGGGTTCACCCTTATGCTGCGTGAAAAGAAAGTGTTTTCGGGGGAGCGGTTGCGCGATCGGTTCGTAACCGAAGCCCTTCCCCGTGATGACGTGCTGGATCTGATGTCAGGCTTCTACTTTGCCCGCAACCAGCCCATGGAAGTGGGTCGAACAATGCTGCTCCATCTTTATGACGGCGACCAGTACGCGCCTACCGAGGTGGAGATACTGCGGAGCGAGCGCGTACACGTTGCCGGCCTGGGAGACGTGGAAACCCTCGTGGTTCATCCCCGTCTCACCACTCCCGGCTTCTTTCGGCGGACAGGGGACATTACGGTGTGGTTGACAGCCGATGCGTACAAGGTACCAGTCAGGATGGAGACGAGCATCCGCCTTGGAAAGGTGACGGCCGAGCTTGTTTCCGCTGAGGTCGAAAGGTAGCGGGGAGCGTGATGTGGCCGAGCGGAGGGAAGAGAGAAGAACTACTTCGTGCCTACGTAAACCGTGGCTATGCCGAAGGTGAGGTCATGATAGACGACATCGCGAAACCCGGCCCGCTCCATGAGCCCCTTGAACTCCTCCTGGGGAGGGAACTCCAAAACCGAGTCAGGTAGATACTTGTAAGCGCTGAATTTCGAGAAGAGCCCGCCGATTACCGGTAGGACGCGAAGAAAATAGAAATAGTAGATCGATTTGAACAGCTTCGAGCGAGGAGTGGAAAATTCGAGAATAACAACCTTTCTCCCATCATTGAGGACCCGGTGCATTTCCTGGAGCCCTTTGGGGCGGTCCACCACGTTTCTGATGCCGAAGGCGATGGTTACACCGTCGAAGCTGGCGTCGGGGAAGGGAAGGGACTCGCACGGCGCGTTTTCAAACGATATTCTTCCCGCGAAGGACGAGGCAAGAACTTTCCTGCGGCCGAACTCCATCATCTCCCGGCTGATATCGACGCCAACAATGGCGACGTTCGGCGGAGTCTGCCCCGCAATTTCGAGCGCCACATCGCCGGTGCCGGTGGCAACATCCAGCACTCTTCCCCCAACGGGTACGTGCAGCTGCCGAACGGCGAAGCGGCGCCATCTCCGGTCGATGCCGAAACTGAGCAAACGGTTGAGAAAGTCGTAGCGTGGGGCGATACTGTCGAACATCTCCTGGATGTGCTCGCCCTTTTGCGAAAGCTTGTACATTTGTCTACCTTTTTTGTGGCAATGGTGTTATTACTTTAAGCCTTTGGGCATCGGAATTTCGATGCCGGAATGACCGTTTGTAACATAAAAACATTCAGCCTTGCCAGAGAAAATATCTCAAGGATACCCGCTGAAGTCGACAAGCTCACGACGTCACAGGGGCCGGCGGTAACAAGAGGATCCAGCGTTGTTTCCCCATATCCGTCCGCAAGATATCGCAGACATCATAATCATGAGTTTTCTTGTTTACCAGCTCTATAGCTGGTTCAAGAACACCAAGGCTCTGCAGGTGGTCATCGGCCTTGGTTTCCTCGTACTTCTCTATGTTGCCACGAAGAATCTCGGTCTCTTCATGACCAGTTGGATTCTTCAAGAGATGGGAACGGTCCTCTTCATCCTTATCATTGTTATCTTCCAGGTGGAGATTCGCCAAGCGCTCTACCGTTTCAGCCTGCTGAGAAATCTCTTCGGTCGTCAGGAACCCACAAGCCAACTGGACATCAAGGAACTGGCCGACACCATGTTCTCCTTCGCAGCGGCGAGGACTGGCGCCATCGTGGTATTCCAACGCAGGGAGCCGCTGGATGAGAACCTTCTTCACGGAATTCCGCTCGATGGCGTCGTTACGTCTCAGCTCCTCGGTACCATATTTAGGGACGGGACCCCCCTTCATGACGGTGCCGTCGTCATCAGGGATGGCCGGATCTCTCAGGCATCCTGTCATCTGCCGCTGTCCACCAATGCCGAACTTCCCCAGTACTATGGCACTCGCCACCGGGCCGGCCTCGGTCTGACCGAACGTTCCGATGCGGTGGTGGTGATCGTTTCCGAGGAGCGGGGGGAGGTCTCCCTGGCGGTGGGGGGCGAATTGCAGCAGATGAATACCCCCGAGGAACTGAGCGCACGGCTCACCACGCTCCTCATTCAACCTTCTCCGGAGATTCAGAAAAAGTCTCTGCGAAAGCACCTCTTCAGCAACTTCATGCCGAAGATGGTCACGGTATTTCTCGTTTTCGTCAGCTGGATGATTATTACGGCGCGCCAGGGCGGGATCATTACCATGAGCGTACCACTCAAGTTCCACAACCTCCCCGAAGGGCTAACCCTCGTCAAGAGTTCGCCCGAGGAGATTGAGGTGCAGCTGAAATCGTTTTCCAGCTTGCTGCCGTTACCGAAGCAGCCGGACGTGGTCGCCGATATCAGCCTCTCTAAAATTCGCGAAGGCGTGAACGAGCTCGCCATAAGCAACGATGACCTGCATCTGCCCCTGGGGACTATGGTTACCGCCATTACCCCAACCATCGTTAAGGTGACTGCGGAAAAGAAGGTGAAGAAGGTGCTTCGGGTCCGCGTTAAAACCGTCGGCCGGCTGTCCCCGGGGATGCGCCTCCGGAGCATCCATGTCGAACCGGCGCAGGTTATTGCCGTGGGGCCGGCAAACGTGCTGGCACACCTCGACACGGTCGAAACCGAGGCGATAAATCTGGCAACAATAGGCCAAACGAGCGAAGTAACAAAGCGTCTTCTGCAGCCCGCTCCCCAGGTTGATTTTCCGCGGGGCCCCGATGTGAAAATACGTCTCGTTGTTACTGGACGTTAGAGGTGTCTCATTGCTGAGGGGGTTTTTGACTTGACAAAAAAGTCAAATTGTTATACAAAATCATTTGCGTTTTTAGAATTGTAAAACAATAAGGCAAGGGGGAGGCATGATTAGAAGCATTAAAACTATTCTGCTTAGTAGTGTCATCGTCCTCCTCGCTCTCCCTTCCGCTGTTTTCGCTGCCAAGACCCATAAGGTCAAGAAGAGCGAAACGATTTATTCCCTCGCCAAGAAGTACCACGTTTCCGTTGCCGACCTGAAGAGTGCCAATAACCTCGTCCACAGCCATATCAAGAGTGGTGACGTTCTCATCATTCCTCCCCGTGTCACGACAGCGGGCACTGAAGATCAAGCCAAAGAGCCAAAGAGCAAGGCACTCACCTACAAGGTTAAGAAGGGTGACACCCTTACGCGGATAGCCAAGAAGACCGGCGTGTCGGTGGCCGAGCTGAAACGGCGCAACGGACTCGGGAAGAAGCGGGTCAAGCCGGGACAGGTGCTGGCGCTGCGTGATGCCGAAGTCATCGAGGAACAGCCCAAGCAGCAGTCGGCCAAGGGGCCTACCCTGCGCCATGCCGACCTTTTCAGCGAAAAGGATTATGAGCAGAGCCTCGCGGAGTTGGTGGAGTCGGACGTTGTGGGGCAACCGGTCGACCTTTCGCGGAATGTGGAGCTGAAAGTTGATAACGTCAGCGAATTGAAAAATGCTGCCTACGGCTTCCTCGGGACGCGTTACCGGTTCGGCGGAAGCAGCCGCAGCGGTATTGACTGCTCCAGTTTCGTCCAGAAGGTTTTTCGTGAGATGGAGGTTTCTTTGCCCCGGACCGCCAGGGAGCAGTTCGAAGTCGGGGACCGGGTGGCGGTGGGGGACCTTCAGAAGGGCGATCTCGTGTTCTTCCGCACGTATGCCTCCTATCCTTCCCATGTAGGTATTTACCTTGGCAACAACAGGATGATTCATGCCTCGTCGCGTGACCGGCGAGTGGTAATTTCCACCATGAATACTCCTTACTACCGGTCACGATTTATCGGCGCCAAGCGTATCGCGAAGATTAATCCGGATACGTTCAAGTTTGACGACCTTATTGTCGGCGTTGAAGAAGAGTCGGTCGATGATGCCCCGCAAAACGACACGTTGGGGGCAGCACTCAAGAATTGACAGGCAATCCTTGCCTGCCTGTTGCTCGTAAAGAATCCGGCTTGAAGCCGGATTTTTTTATGCGTAAGGAAAGTATGTACCCACTCCTTGTGACTGCCGCGATTATTGAAGATCAAGGCCGTGTCCTTCTGACGAGACGGCGAGAGGGGGTCCCCTATCCCCTTTACTGGGAGTTTCCCGGAGGGAAGGTAGAGGCTTCGGAGGACCCTCGTGACTGTATTGTCAGGGAGGTGCGCGAAGAACTCGCGATTGACGTTACTGTCGAGGGTATCTACGATGTCGTTTACCACCGTTATCCCGAACGGACCGTACTCGTCATGGCTTACCGTTGTCGTTGGCTGTCTGGCGAAGTGACCAATGTCGAGGTTTCAGAGCATTGCTGGGCAAAGCCTGCCGAATTGAAAGAATTTAATCTTCTCCCTGCGGATGTTCCGTTGGCCGAAAGAATCTGTCGCGAGTTCGGGCATGAGGACACTTCTAGCATATAAATCCCCCCCTGACGGGAACGCTGATTCCTATACGACTCTTCTCCCTATCGGCCTTGGCTATCTGGCTGCCGCTCTCAGGGCAAAAGGCCATTCCGCGCGTCTTGCCAACCTTTCAACTCTCTCCTGGCGCCGAGTGGAGCTTCTCCTGGAACAAGAGCGGCCGGACCTCGTCGCCATCTCCCAATTCACCCATAATCGGTTTGAGGCCACGAAGTTGGCCGAACTCGTGAAGAAGATCAATCCCGCCTCTTTTGTCGTCCTCGGTGGACCGCATGCTACCCACTGTTATTCGGAGGTGCTTTCCCGTTGTCAGGCTGTTGAT
>DATDMX010000465.1:0-2013 GCA_036518575.1 Geobacteraceae bacterium
CTGGGTCTTCTCGTGCGGCTCCCAGAGAAATTCGGCGGCAAGCTCCCCGTGCACCTCCTCGGCCATGGCGGCAAGCCGCCGGGCGGCCTCCTCCAGTCCCTGGTGGAAATGGATGGCGAAATGCCTGGTCTCGACAGTCGAGAAGACGAACGACGTGTCGAGTCGGGCGGCGTGAGCCCGGCCGGAAAGAACAACAAACACGAGAACGAAGGAAATGAAGAGACGCTGCATCCGGCGGCCCTCCTGCGGGGGGATGACGTGAAAACTGGCGCATTGTAGCCCTTTAAGGGGAGCGGGTAAACAGATTTTGCGCCGCCAAACTTTGCTGTCCCTTGCGCCCGTTCGATGCTATACTCAAAAACTTGGGAAGAGATCCCGCACTAACAGACGGCGGCCCTGACCGCACGCCACAAGGAAAGGAACAACAATGGCTTTGGCAAAGAAAGGTGACCGGGTCACCATCGATTTCACCGGCAAATTGGCCGACGGAACCATCTTCGACTCCACCCTCGAAGGAGTGGAGTGCAGCTCCGAGGAGTGCGACACCGACGAGCACGATGCCGGCGACTGCGGCTGCGGCTGCGAGACCGGCCCCATGGAGCTCGTCATCGGCGGGGGAGAATTTTTCCCGAAAGTGGAAGAGGCGCTCGTGGGAATGGCACCGGGAGACAAAAAGACCGTCGTGGTTGCGGCTGCCGACGCTTTCGGCGAGTACGACGAGGACAAGGTTTTCACCGTACCGCGCACCGATATTCCCGAAGACCTCAAGCCGCAGGTGGGGGACGAGCTCGTGCTCACCAACGAGGACGAGGAAGATATCGGCGTCACCGTCATCGAAACGACGGCGGAGAGCGTCACGTTCGACGCCAACCATCCCCTGGCCGGCGAGGACCTCACCTTCGAAATACAGCTGGTGACGATTCTCTAGCTCACTTGAACCAGCGTAGCTTCGCGACAACCAGGAGCGCCAGGAGAAGAAGGACAAGGATGAGCACACCCTTCCAGGGGCGCTTCTTTTCCGCGTAGGGATCGGCAAGGATCTGCACCGACCCTGCCGGGAGACGGGCCATGCCCGTAAGCGAGGCTCCGAAGGGGATATTGATCCGGGCGCGGGTATTGACGGCCCAGCCATTGGCGTCCAGCAGGGGGCCCAGGTTGCGCCGGTGCAGCTTGAACGACGCGATGATGACCGACGGCCCCGAAATGAGCACCATGACGCCCAGGATCGCAAGCGGCATCTGCCACCAGGAAAGGCGGAAAAAGCCCGTCACCACCGAGGCGAGGGCCGTACCGATGGCGCCGACGGCAAGCCCGATGGCGGCGAAGATCCCCGCGAACTTCCCCACGTCGAAATGTTGCGGCGCCGCCCCCTTCGCCTCCTCCTTCTTCTGGCCAGTCTGCATCGTCGAGGCGGCTGCCTTCTCCTCGGCCGCCTTCGATCGTGCGGCCGCCATCTTCTGCACCTGCTCGCCCACCATCCTGCCGATCCGCTTGTACGGCGCCCAGAATGCCTGGCGAATGCTGATGGGATGGTCGATGATACGCACGATCGTGGCATCCCAGTCGCGTCCCTGCCTGTCGTAGAAGACGCCGTTGCGGCCGATGCACAACTGGTCCGAGTCGCCGTTGGTCACGGCCGCGGCGACGGTCATCTTCTCCTCCCCCCCCGTTCGCACGCAGTCGCAGTAGACGAGGTACACCCGGCTCAAGGCCGCCAGTACGGCATGCTTGGTCACATCCTCAACCCTCACGCAGAGTTCGAAGCTCCGCCCGTCGAGGTAGAGCGTACCCGCCTGAAAGATCGCCTTGCCCCGCCCGCCGTAGAAATCGCGAAACGAGATGAAATTATTGGCCAGTGTCATGAGATCCCGGCAGCAACGGGTGAGTTTCTCTACCTCGACGATGGCCGCAAAATCCTGCTCCAGCTCCAGGTCAGCTTCGATGAGGCGAGCCAGGGCCGCTTCCACCCCTTCCTCCCCCCAGTGGCGCAGCCGCTCGACCCCGAGCTGGGCC
>DATDMX010000466.1:0-4720 GCA_036518575.1 Geobacteraceae bacterium
CTCCTCTTCCAGCGCAAGAGCGCTGCCCACCTGGGTTGCCTCCTGACCGAGGATAGAAGGATACGTCCCGATCCTCCCTTCGCGCTGAAGGCTCAACGCGCGCTCATCGAAGGTGCGGGAAAGAACGAGAAGTTCGTACAACTTAGCTGTTTCCTGACGGGAGAAGGCTGGCAGGTTCGCATCGTCAACGACGATGCCTTGTTCATTGAGGATACTCACATATGGTGTCTGGGGGGATTCCATGACTTTAACCGGCATGACTGGAGCTCCCATCTGGTGGCTGTTATGCAGAGTGTACCCGAGCACACCCCAGTGTCAATCGGCTCTTGGCAGGTTTACCGTGCCATTCCAGGCCACTGACGCGGGCCCGATCCTTACCCTGGCGCGCACTCAATACTTGATTATATTAGTAAGGTATGCTAGTAAGAAAGGGTCCGTCTCATATTGCAGAGGTACAAGGGGGCAGAATGATCTTTCGCATCAAAGAGGATATAAAGGCAGTATTCGACCGTGACCCTGCCGCCAGAAGCGTTCTTGAAGTCATCTTCTGCTATCCCGGCTTGCACGCCATCTGGTTCCACCGCATGTCTCACTGGCTGTGGCAGAACAAGCTCTATTTTCTCGGGCGTTTCGTTTCCCATCTTGGCCGATTTTTCACCGGCATCGAAATCCACCCCGGCGCCACCATCGGCAAAGGCTTCTTCATCGACCACGGCATGGGGGTCGTAATCGGGGAAACGGCGGAGATCGGAGAAAACGTCACCCTCTACCACGGCGTGACCCTCGGTGGCGTAAGCTGGGAAAAGGTGAAGCGCCATCCGACGCTGGGGGACAATGTCGTCGTCGGTTCGGGAGCAAAGGTGCTTGGTCCGTTCACGGTGGGGAACAACAGCAAGATCGGTTCTAACTCGGTCGTTGTCAAGGAGGTGCCGGAAAACGCCACGGTGGTAGGCATTCCAGGACGCGTCGTCATGGCGACGGAAAAACCGACGGAAAAGGTCGACCTGGAGCACGGCAAACTTCCCGACCCCGAAGCCAAAGCCATCTCCTGTCTCTTCGACCAGTTGCGGGAACTGGAGCGGAAATATTCTCAGCTTGCAGCGGAGCATGCGGAACTAAAGAAACACGTTAGTGGCACACAACAATGAGGCTTTCCACCAAAGCGCAATACGCCGTCCGGGCGATGGTCGACCTCACCATTTTCTCCGGCGGGCGACCTGTATCCCTCAAGGAGATATCCCAACGTGAGGAAATTCCCCTCAACTACCTCGAACAGCTTTTTTTCCGCCTGAAGAAGGGAAACATCGTGAAGAGCGTTCGCGGTCCGAGAGGGGGCTACATTCTTGCCCGCCAGAGTTCGCAGATTCGCGTCGGAGAAATTGTCACAACCGTTGAGGAACCCCTCAACCCCATTGCCTGCCTTGACGAGGGCGCGCCATCCTGCACTCGCCATACTCAATGCGTAACCCATTCTATCTGGCAAGGATTGGGCGAGAAGATTAAGGGATTTCTCGATTCCATAAATCTCGAAGATCTCGCCATTGAGGCCCGGCTGAAGCACCCGCTCCCCCACCAGAACGAACATTGAACAATCATCCCCCGTCCTTCAAGACGTGTAAAGGTAACCGATGATTTACATGGATAATAACGCCACGACCCCCCTCCACCCGGAGGTCGTGGATGCCCTTCTCCCCTTCTACCGTGAGCATTTCGGCAATCCGTCAAGTATCCACTGGGCCGGCCGGAAAGTCAAAGAAGCGGTCGAAGCTGCGAGGGAGCAGGTGGCGCTTCTCGTGAACTGCGATCCGACGGAGATCGTCTTTACCTCGTGCGGCACCGAGGCCAACAATATGGCCATCAAGGGAGTTGCCTCGGCTTTGCGAGAGCGGGGAAATCATATAATCACGACACGGGTCGAGCACCCCTCCGTCATCAACACCTGCCTCTTCCTCGAGAATGCCGGCTTCGATGTCAGCTGGCTCGACGTCGACCGGGATGGCATGCTGGACGTTGAAGCCCTTGAGAAGGCAATAACTCCGACGACCATCCTCATTTCCGTCATGTATGCAAACAATGAAACCGGTGTCATCACGCCGGCAAAAGAAATCGGCGAGATTGCGGCAAACCGCAAGATCTACTTCCACTGCGACGCCGTCCAGGCAGTGGGTAAGGTGGCGGTTGACTGCCGAGCACTGAACGCAAATCTCCTTTCTCTCTCCGGACACAAACTGCAAGCCCCAAAAGGAGTCGGGGCACTTGTCGTCAGGAAGGGGATAAAACTCCACCCCCTCCTCCACGGAGGAGCCCAGGAGAGAAATCGCCGCGCCGGGACGGAAAACGTGGCAGCCATCGTCGCACTCGGCAAGGCATGCGAGTTGGCCCGTCTGACGGGCGAAAACGCATCACGGCGTCTCATGTGCCTGCGGGAGCGGCTGGAGTCGGGGATAACGGCGGCGCTGAACGATGCCGTTATCGTCGCCCGCGACAGAGAGCGCCTCCCGAATACGGTAACGGTCCTCTTTCCCGACGTTGCCGCAGACTCGCTCCTTTTCAACCTCGACCTCAAAGGGATTGCCGTCTCCTCCGGTTCGGCCTGCTCATCGGGGAGCCTCAAAACATCGCACGTCCTTGCCGCCATGGGGATAGCCCCTTCTCTTGCGGCAGGCTCTGTCCGCTTTTCTCTCGGCCCGGGGAACACCGAGGATGAAGTTGACCGAGTCGTAGCGGCACTTGACGCCATCATGGCAAGGCTTCGTCGAGGCCGCTGATTTATTCACTCGACCGCTTTGCCAATCGTGCACCACATTCAACAGGAAACAGGACCATGAAACACCAAGAGAAACAACGGGTGCTCGTCGCCATGAGTGGCGGCGTCGACTCCTCGGTCACGGCCGCCCTTCTCCTCGAGCAGGGCTACGATGTCATTGGCGTCTCGATGCAGGTCTGGGACTACGCGCAGTTCTCCTCCGCCGACGGGAACGCCTTCGGCACCTGCTGCTCACTGGACGACATTCACGATGCGCGCCGGGTCGCGGAACAACTCGGCATCCCTTTTTACGTGTTAAATTTCGAGGAGGAGTTCAAGCAGCTCGTCATCGACGACTTCGTCGATTGCTACTTCAAAGGGCTTACTCCCAATCCGTGCGTGCGCTGCAACCAGCGCATCAAGTTCGACCTCCTGCTGGAGAAGGCCCGCGGACTTGCTGCCGATTTCATCGCCACCGGGCATTATGCCATAGTCAAACGGGGAGAAGATGGGCTCTACCATCTCCTGAAGGGTGTCGATGGCCGCAAGGACCAGTCATACTTTCTCTTCACCCTCACCCAGAAAGAGCTGGCAATGACGCTCTTTCCCCTCGGTGAACTGACGAAGCAGGATGTGCGCGACCTTGCCTCGCGTTACAAGCTGAGAGTGGCAAACAAGGGAGAGAGCCAGGAAATATGTTTCATTCCCGACGATAATTACGTTCGTTACCTCGAGGAAAGCCGAGGTGCGGGACTTCTTTCGGGGAACATCGTCGACAGGAAGGGAACGGTCCTCGGGCATCACGACGGCACCTACCGCTACACCATCGGACAACGCAAGGGACTCGGCA
Source organism: Geobacteraceae bacterium (assembly GCA_036518575.1). Classification (GTDB taxonomy): domain Bacteria; phylum Desulfobacterota; class Desulfuromonadia; order Geobacterales; family Geobacteraceae; genus DATDMX01. Next base: position 3,597 of record DATDMX010000466.1, read on the forward strand.
TCGCCCATAGCGAGCCGCTCTACGTACTCGGCGTCGACACTGTCAGGAAGGAAGTTACCGTCGGGACCGCGCAGGAACTCTACGCGGATGGACTTGTTGCTTCGGACGTAAACTGGATTACCCCGGCTCCTGCGGGGGAATTTGCGGCCCAGTGCAAGATCAGATACCGGCACCAGCCAGTTCCCTGCCGCGTGACCCCTCTTCCCGACAATCGGGCGAGAGTACGCTTCATAACCAGGGAGAAGTCGGTGACCCCGGGACAAGCGGTGGTATTCTATGACGGCAAGACGGTCCTCGGCGGAGGGTGGATAACGAGTGCCGAGAACGAGGAATAACCATTGCCCGTTTTCTCTTGTGACAGGAGTACCATGCAGACCGTAGCCATTACCACCCTCGGGTGCAAGATAAACCAGTTCGAATCAGCCGCGATGATCGAAGCCCTTGGGAAAAAGGGATACCACGTCGTTCCTTTTACCGAAAAGGCGGATGTCTATATCATCAATACCTGCACTGTGACCGCCAAGACCGACGCCGAGTCACGACGCCTTATCCGACGGGCCGCCAGACAGAACGCCGAAGCGAAGATCGTCGTCACCGGCTGCTATGCACAGGTCGCCAAAGAAGAGCTTGCCGACATGCCCGGCGTAAGCCTCATCATCGGCAACGCGGAGAAGAAGGGGATCGATCTCCTTCTTGACGAGAACACCCCGGAAAGCAAGGTCATCGTCTCCGACATTTTCGATGAAACACGAAACGAGAGTCTCGCCCTCGAATCATTTGCCGAGCACACGCGGGCCTTCTTGCAGATTCAGAACGGATGCAACGAGTTTTGCGCTTACTGCATCGTCCCCTACGCCCGCGGGAAGAGCCGCAGCGTTCCCTTCAGCGATGTCATTGCGGGAATCAGGGCTTTTGCCGCAAAGGGGTATCAGGAGGTGGTGCTCACCGGTATCCACCTGGGGGCATATGGTCTCGACCTGCAGCCGCAGCAAACGCTTCTTGGCATTCTCACGGTCGCCGAGGAGCACCAGCTTGTGAAGCGCCTTCGCCTCGGCTCTGTCGAACCCCAGGAAATATCCGATGAGTTCATTCGCCTCCTCTCCTGCTCCACCACCATATGCCCC
>DATDMX010000467.1:0-2177 GCA_036518575.1 Geobacteraceae bacterium
ACCGTTGGCCCCTTCGGCGAGGATGCGTGTCTGCACCCGGTCGGCATTTTCCCGGTGGATGACGTTTTCGAGGGCAGCCGGGACGAGGATGTCACAGGGAAGGGTCAGGAGCTCTTCGTTGGTTATCCGGTCGCAGCCGGGGAAGCCTTCGAGTGTGCCGTTGTCGTTGAGATACTGCTGCAGCTCGTAGGGATTGATCCCCTTCGGGCAGAAGAGTCCTCCGTTCTTGTCGCTCACGGCGATGATGCTGACCCCGTCGCGAAAGAGGTTCCTCGCCGCCGAGCTCCCCACATTGCCAAACCCCTGGACCGCGGCGCTTGCTCCCTCCAGCTTGAGGCCGAGTTTTTTTGCCGCCTCGACGATCATGTAGACCACGCCGCGGCCGGTGGCTTCGCTTCGTCCCTCCGAGCCACCGATGGCGATGGGCTTACCGGTCACCACGCCCGGTATGGTGTGCCCCATCTGCATGGAGTACGTGTCCATCATCCACGCCATTATCTGGGCGTTGGTGTTGACGTCCGGGGCCGGTATGTCCCGGTCCGGACCGATGAAGGCGAGGATTTCGGCCGTGTAGCGGCGGGTGAGCCGTTCCACTTCCCCCAGCGAGAGTTCGGCCGGGTCGCACTGCACCCCCCCTTTGGCGCCGCCAAAGGGAATGTTCATTACCGCGCATTTCCACGTCATCCAGGCGGCCAGGGCCGTCACTTCGTCCAGGTCCACGTCGGGATGGTATCGCACTCCCCCTTTGGCCGGGCCGCGCACGGTACTGTGCTGGACGCGAAACCCTTTGAAAATCCTGATATGCCCGTCATCCATGCGTACCGGTACTGACACGTAGAGGGAGCGCTCGGGGTACCTCAGCTTCTCGATCATGTCACGGTCGTACGGCAGGTGTTTCTCCGCCTTGTCGATTTGGGCGAGGACCATGTCCCAGGGGTTGAGTTTCGTCTGTTCGGCGCTCATCGGATAGCCCTCCTCGTGCTCGAAGTGATGGTCAAGCGTGCGGTGGAATGTTCGACATCCATGGCCGCGTGGGTGTGTCTTCTGCCGGCGGCCATCTCGCCGCATCCTATGTTAATTTTACCAAGCGGTAAACAGATTTCTCCCGCAATCTCGCGACTCTTTTCTCCTGTTCGCGTTTTTTGCAGAAATGCGAAAAAGTGCTGGCTATTTTCATGCTGTTTACATAATATTCCCTCATGCACCGCTACTTCTTCAAGTTCATGAACAATCTCAAGCTGCGCTGGAAGATGCTCGTGGTGGTGCTCCCCCTCGTTACCATTCCCATCTTCGTCGTCGGCGGCGTGATCGGCTACATTTCCACGAAGCAGGCCTACCTTGGCATCACCCAGACTTCCAAGGACGATCTGGAGCACATGACGAGCTTCACCATCGACCTCCTCAACTCCCACTACCAGCAGTTTCAGGTCTACAAGCAGGACAAGCAGCGAAGCTTCAACCTGGAGCTGGCGACCCTCACCAATCTCGCCTACAACATGGTGGAGGCGCAGCAGAACCAGTACCGGGCCGGCAAGCTCGACATGGCATCCGCCAAGTCGGCGGCCATAAAGTCCCTCAAGCGGGTGAACGTGGGGGGGACCGGCTACATCTACGTCATGTCCACCAAGGGTGACCTCTACGCCCACATAGCCCGGGAAGGGGAGAACGTCTACAACGAGAAGGACGAGAACGGGCGCTACTTCATTCGCGAGATGTGCGAGAAGGCGCTCAAGTCGAAGCCGGGCGAGGTGCTCTATATCATCTACCCGTGGCGCAACGCGGTCCTCGGCGACAAGCACCCGCGCAACAAGGTGGTCGCCTACCGCTACTTCCGGGATTGGGACTGGATCGTCGCCACCGGCGGCTATCTGGAAGAGACCTACGAGGACGACGCCTTCGAACGGCGTTCCTTCGAGGAACTGAAGCAGAAGATCAAGAGCAAGAAGGTGGGCAAGACCGGCTACATCTTCTGTATGGACAGCAAGGGAAACTTCACCGTGCACCCTGACGGGGAGGGGAAGAACTTCATCAAGGCCACCGACTCGGAGGGGAACCACTTCATCCGCGAGATGTGCCAGAACAAGAGCGGCTGGATCCGCTACCCGTGGAAGAATGTCGGGGACAGCGCGCCGCGCATGAAGATCGTGCGCTACGAGTATTTCCAGCCGTGGGACTTG
>DATDMX010000468.1:0-5200 GCA_036518575.1 Geobacteraceae bacterium
CGGATGCGGCAGGCGGGTTTCGAATACTATCCCATCGGCCGAAACGCCAGGGGGCTTATCGAAGGATAGGAGAGGTTCAGCATGCGCATCCTCGTCACCGGTGGCGCCGGTTTTATCGGCTCCCATCTCTGTGCACGACTCTTGGCAGAAGGGCACGAAGTCATGTGCCTTGACAATTTTTTTACTGGGGCCAAGCGAAATATCGCCCCGCTCCTGGGCAATCCGGGCTTTGAACTGATTCGGCACGACATAACCGAGTCGATTCTCCTGGAAGTGGACCGGATTTTCAACCTGGCCTGTCCAGCCTCTCCCATCCACTACCAGTACAACCCGGTGAAAACCATCAAGACCAATGTCATGGGGACCATTAACATGCTCGGCCTGGCGAAGCGGGTGAGGGCACGGATACTCCAGGCATCAACGTCGGAAATTTACGGTGATCCCCTGACGCATCCGCAGCAGGAGAGCTATTGGGGAAACGTGAATCCCATCGGCATCAGGAGTTGCTACGACGAGGGGAAGAGGGTGGCCGAAACCCTCATGATGGACTACCACCGGCAAAACGGCGTCGACGTTCGTATCGTCCGCATTTTCAACACGTACGGGCCGCGTATGGCCGAGAACGACGGACGGGTGGTCTCAAATTTTATCGTCCAGGCACTGCGGGGCGAGGACTTGACAGTTTACGGCGAAGGCAAGCAGACCCGCTCGTTCTGCTATGTGGACGATCTCGTGGAGGGCATGGTAAGAATGATGGATTGTCCGGACTTCACCGGTCCGGTGAACCTGGGTAACCCCTGCGAAACGACCATCCTCGAATTCGCCGAACGGATTATTGCCCTGACCGGCTCCTCGTCGCGCATCGTTTTTCGGCCTTTGCCGGCCGACGATCCCCAGCAGCGCCAGCCTGACATAGGGCTGGCGCAACAACGGCTGGGTTGGAATCCACAGGTGGATGTGGAGACCGGTCTTGGGAAAACCATTGACTATTTCGCCACCCTGATGTCACAAGGATAGCCCGCGCGGAGGAATGATGCAGAAGAGGATGTTTTTCATCCCGGCCGGGGTCATCCTTTTTATTCTGTTTTTCACCGTTTTCGGTGAACGTGGACTGTTGCGCATCCACCAGCTGCAGCAGGAAAAGCAGGATCTGACGAAACGCACCGAGCTTCTCAAGGGAGATAACGAGAAACTCAGGCGGGAGATTGAGGCGCTCAAGACTGACCGACGCTATCTGGAGAGCATTGCCCGCCGGGATTTCGGGCTGGTCCGCTCCAATGAAGTCATCTATCAGTTTCCGGCCGCTGACGGCGCAAATGTCAGGACCGGCACCCACGCGAGGATTACGAGCAGTCGCCGGTGATGCACCGCACGACTTTGACCACGAGGAGATGCACGATGTCAGGAACTTCCTCCCCCCAGTTCTGCGCCGTCTGCGCCTGGAGGGAAAATTGCGCGAAGAAATTCTGTGTCGCCGATGGTGGCGCCCGCTGCCCCGACTTTAGCCGTGACATTTCCATCAAAAATGTCGAGTCCTCGCAGACCACAGGCAATGCGACAGGAGAGGACAAGAAAGAGCAATGAAAGAGCTTATAGCTGCAAGTATCAAGGACGCGATCGAGAAGAGTTTCGCCGCAGGCACTCTCGCCTCGGGAGAGATGCCGGCTATCGTCATCGGTCGGCCCAGCCAGGCTGAGCACGGCGATTTTTCCTGTAACGTTGCCATGCAAATGGCCAAAGCGGAGAAGAAGGCCCCGCGAGTAGTGGCGGAGACGCTCGTCAGCCTTTTGCGCAGCGCCTCCACCATGTTTGCCCGCGTGGAGATCGCCGGTCCGGGGTTTATCAATTTTTTCATTGCCGATGACGCCTGGCGAAAGGTCCTCCTCGACATCGCCGCCGCCGGCAGTGAGTTTGGCAAGAGTAACGGCGGGGCAGGCAGAAAGGTCCAGATCGAGTTCGTCAGTGCCAACCCTACCGGTCCGCTCCACGTGGGGCACGGTCGCGGTGCGGCCATCGGTGATACCCTTGCTCGGCTTCTTGCCGCCACTGGTTGGGACGTTACCCGCGAGTTCTACTACAACGACGCCGGCCAGCAGATCAGCAATCTCGCCCTGTCGGTGCAGGCGCGCTGTCTCGGTATAGAGCCCAACGACCCGCGCTGGCCGGCCGACGGCTACCAGGGTGCCTATATCGTGGAGGTGGCCCGTGCCTACCTTGCCCGCGAAAGCGTCGTTGCCGACGACCAGCAGGTGACGGCTTTGGGCGATCCTGACGATCTGGATGCGATTCGGCGTTTTGCCGTTGCGTATCTGAGGCGCGAGCAGGACCAGGATCTCCTCGCCTTCGATGTCCACTTCGACGTCTACTATCTCGAATCGAGTCTCTACGAGCAGGGACGTGTGGACGAGGTGGTTCGGATGCTCGTGGGCAACGGCTACGCCTATGAGCAGGACGGCGCCCTGTGGCTGCGCTCCACCGAGTTTGGCGATGACAAGGACCGGGTCATGCGCAAGACCGACGGTGGGTACACCTACTTCGTTCCTGACGTTGCCTACCATCTTGCCAAATGGGAGCGGGGCTTCGGTCGCGTCATCAACGAGCAGGGCGCGGACCACCACAGCACCATCACCCGGGTGAGGGCGGGTCTTCAGGCGCTCGGCAAGGGAATACCGAAGGGGTGGCCCGAGTACGTTCTTCACCAAATGGTCACCGTCATGCGTGGCGGCGAGGAAGTGAAGATTTCCAAGCGTGCCGGAAGCTATGTGACGCTGCGCGACTTGATCGACGAAGTGGGGAGGGATGCCACCCGCTTCTTCTTCGTTATGCGAAAGTCGGATTCCCAGCTCGTGTTCGACATCGACCTCGCCAAGCAGCAGTCCCTCGACAATCCGGTGTACTATGTCCAGTATGCCCACGCGCGCATCTGCAGCATATTCGAAACCGCCACCGAGAGGGGTGTGACCCCTGCTGAGGCCGGCAACGTCAATCTGAGCCGTCTCGACACCCCGGAGGAGATGGCCATGATCAAGACGCTGGCGGCTTTCCCCGAGACCGTTGAGGGAAGCGCCCAGTACCTTGAGCCCCATCGGATTACGTACTACCTCCAGGAACTGGCGGGAGAGTTTCACAGTTTCTACAACAAGAACCGGGTTATCACCGAAGATACTGAGCTTGCCGCTGCCAGGTTGTTCCTGCTCGGGTGCGTGGCGGTAACGCTCAGGAACGCCCTGGCTCTGCTGGGTATCTCCGCCCCGGAGAAAATGTAACGAAGAGAAGCGCCGATGGTACTCGACTATCATGAACGCAGGCCCGTAAACAAGAACCGCCCAAAGAAGCGCGGGAACGGACTCATTGTGATCGTTGCCGTGACCGCTCTGACGGTGACCTTTGCTCTTGGTTTCGGGGTCGGTCTTACCGTGGGCAAGGCAAGCCGCAAGTCTGTCCCCCCAGCCAAACCGGTTGCCGGCGATGAGGCCGGGAAGGGGGGAGCTCCTGCCGCCGCGCCACCACCGGCGGCAACCGGCAACGCCGGTGGGGTCGAGCCGCCGCTCACCTTTTACAACACTCTTGCCAAGGGGAACAAGGCGGTCATAGGGACCGGTCTGAATCCCCAGAGACCGCAGGAGAAGCCGAGCGAGTCCAAGCCTGTTCCCCCTGCGGCATCACCTCAACCCGCTGCCGAACCGAAGCCTGCCCCGGCACCCCCGCCGCCCAAGCCGCCCGAAGCGGCGACGGGCGTGCAAAAGGGTAATGCCGCTGCAACGCCGGCGGACAAGAAGCCGGCTGCCGCCAAGGGAAAATTTGTCGTCCAGGTGGCATCGTACCGGGAGAAGGGCGAGGCCGCGGCAATTCGCGACCGTCTTGTCGCCAAGGGCGTGTCGGCCTACATTCTTGAGTCGCACGTACAGGACAAGGGTGTATGGTATCGGGTCAGGATCGGCAAGAGTCTGAGCCAGCAGGAGGCAAAGGACATCGCGACCAAGGTGGGCAAAGAGGCACTCGTCATACCGGAATGACGGCAAAGGAGCATTGATGCGGATTTTGGTGACCGGGGGGGCTGGTTTCATCGGCTCGCATTTGAGCGAGCGCCTGCTCGCTCGCGGCCACGACGTGGTCGTCATCGACAACTTCAACGATTTCTACGATCCCGCCCTCAAGCGCAGAAACGTCCTGGAAATAGCACAAGCTGCCGACAGGCACAACCGGGATTTTGTCGTCTGTGAAGGGGACATTCGCGACGGCGACTTCGTCCACGCCATTTTCGCCCGGGAAGCTCCCGAAGCGGTCGTGCACCTTGCTGCGGCTGCCGGCGTGCGTCCCTCCATCGAACGGCCTCTCTACTACGAAGAAGTGAACGTTCGCGGCACCATGCAGCTTCTCGAAGCTGCCAGAACAGCCGGGGTACGCCCCTTCCTGTTCGCATCGAGCTCGTCCGTCTACGGTAACAGCCCAAAGGTGCCGTTTAGCGAGGCTGACCCCGTCGACACCCCTATTTCGCCCTATGCCGCCACCAAGAAGAGCGCCGAACTCATCTGTTACACCTATCACCATCTCCACGCCATGAGCATTACGTGTCTGCGGTTCTTCACGGTATACGGTCCTCGGCAGCGCCCCGATCTCGCCATCAGCAAGTTCACGCGTCTCATTGACGAGGGGAAACCGATTCCCTTTTTCGGCGACGGCACGACGAGCCGGGATTATACCTTTGTCACCGATATCGTCGAGGGTGTGGAGAAGGCTCTGTCAAGTCTCTGTGGAGGCGAACCGTCATTCTCCCTCTATAACCTCGGCGGGTCGCGACCGGTGGAACTTTCCCGTCTCGTGACGCTGATCGAAGAGGCCTTGGGCAAGAAGGCGGTTATGGAGAGACTCCCCGCGCAACCCGGTGACGTCTGCCGTACCTGGGCGGATCTGACGAGGGCAGAGGCTGGCCTCGGCTACCGTCCTGCCACATCCATTGAAGAAGGTATCAAGGCATTTGTGGGGTGGTACCAGAAAAATCGGCACTGAGCCATATTTTTTATTGACACGAATTCCTGTAGATGGTACAAATGGGTTTCACATGACGCGGGGTGGAGCAGTCTGGTAGCTCGTCGGGCTCATAACCCGAAGGTCACAGGTTCAAATCCTGTCCCCGCAACCAAAACATTACGAGAGGTTAGCCCACAAGGCTAACCTCTCTTTTTTTGTTAGTGTGACG
>DATDMX010000469.1:0-4580 GCA_036518575.1 Geobacteraceae bacterium
GGCCTTGTCAAATGTAAAAAGATAAAAAAGGTCTTTTTAATATAGTGTAATTGAGTGGCCTGCCACTAGGGGCAGGCGTACGTGGCAAGCCAGCTGTCGTCGTTGTGAAAACAGTCTCCATAGTGCCCAAGTCCTGGTATAATTACCATGAAGGGTGAATGAAAGGAGGGATGAGTCATGAGAGGCAAAAAGCGGAGCAGCAGACCTCACGCCCGGGACGCCCGGTTTGTCCCCGTCGTCCATCGCCTGAGCGAAGAGGAGTTTGAGATGTGGTATTCGGAGCCTTGTCTTGCCATGGAAGACTGAAATCCCCCTGACCATTGACGAATGGCCGACCTTCCCGGAAGATCGGCCATTTTGTTTTTTAACCATCGCCCGGCACCGGGTGTACGAGGTGTACCGCAACGGCGAACTCATCTGGCACCGGGAGGGGGAGAAATTACTGCTTCGCGAGTGCCGGCCACGGCTTGATACGTGCGATGGTTATGGGCGTGAACGTTTTGCCTTCGGTAGCGACCAGTTGAAACGGATCGCGCAGATGCGCAGGGCGATGACCGCAAGGGCCGAAAGCGTAAGGGACCAGGCTTGCGGCAGAGGGGTTGCGTGGAGAAGATAGAGCAGCATGCCTCCCAGGAGACAGGCAGAAGCGTAGATTTCCTTCTGCAGGATCAGCGGAACCTGCGAGGAAAGGATGTCGCGCATCATCCCACCGGCGGTGGCGGTGATGACCCCCATCATGACCGAGCCGACGAAGCCGAGGTGATAGTCGAAGGCCTTGCCGGTGCCGATGACGACGAACGTTCCCAGTCCCAAGGCATCGAGGTAGAGCAGGAAGTGGTGCAGGGAATCCATCCGGCGGTGAAAGAAAAAAACCGCGAGCGACGTAACGATGGAGAGGTAGAAATACGTCTCGTTCTTGAAAATGAATGGCGGCGTATCCCCCAGGAGCAGGTCACGCAAGGTGCCGCCGCCGGTAGCAGTCACCATGCCGAGCACCAGGACGCCGAACAGGTCCATGTTCCGGCGAGTTCCCGCCAGTGCCCCGGAAGCAGCAAAAGCGGCGGTGCCCAAAAGGTCGAGAGCGTAGAGCAGTGTCAAGGGGTCAATCCTTCGTCCGGGCCTCCCCCGGCTTGCCGCAGCAAAGCCCGAATTTCCGGCTGCTGCACGATTTCGCACTGCTCGGCCAGAACCGCCGCCAGAATGTCGTCGGTCGTCAGCGGATTGGCCAGGACGACGCGCAGCACGGTGAGTTCCTCGTCATGCCCCCCTACGCGCAACCGGGTCCGGGAGACAAAGGTCTTTCCTGCCTCACGCTGGTATTTCTGCAGGAGCTGGCAGACCTGATCGAGGAGCGCATTGATCTCGGCACGTTGCCCGGTCGTTGCCGAAGCCAACACCTGCTGTACCTGCCGCGGACAGTAGCGGTAGGTGAGGATATTGAGCTCCGGTTCGCTCGTCAGCTCGAAATCGGGATGCTGCCGGATCATGTCGGCAAAGGTCCGCGCCCGCTCGATCCCCATGTCGATGAGGAGCTCGTACCCCTTGCGGCCGATGATGCAAAAGCCGGCATGCACGAGCATGGCCATCCCCGGCCGTGACCCTTCGAGGGTATGGCTCCCCAGGTCCTTGGAGCCGTGGCGCAGAATATAGTTGGCGTGATGTTCGATGGCCGTAAGTGCCGTCGGGTCCTTGAAGACCACCATGCCGGCGCCCATGGGGACGTAGAGCTGCTTGTGCGCGTCGATGGTCACCGAGTCGGCCCGCTCGATGCCGTGCAGTAGCTGACGGTAGCGGTCGGAAAAGAGCGTCGGCCCTCCCCAGGCAGCATCCACGTGAAAATGACAGCCCAACTCCTGAGCAAGATCGGCCAGTTCCTCCAGCGGGTCGACGTTGCCGGTTTCGGTCGTGCCGGCGATCCCCACGAGGGCCAGGGGGAGAATGTTGCGTTCCCGCAGGCGCTGGCACTCTGCCCGCAGCGCCCTGAGGTCGACGCGATTCTTCGCATCGGTCCGCACTTTGATCAGATTGTCCCGGCCAAGCCCGAGTAGGTCGGCGGCCTTGCCGAAGGAGTAGTGACCTCGCTCGGACACGAGGACTGCAATGCCGTCGGCGCTTCGGTGTCTCAGGGCACGGCCCAGCCCCTCTTGCGCAAGCCCACGGAAATCGCCGTCCGGGGCGAAGAGGCGGTTGCGCGCCACCCAGAGCGCGGTGACGTTGGCGATGGTGCCGCCGGAGCAGAAGGCTCCCAGGGCATGCTGGCTGTCGTGAATCCAGGGGGTATAGAAGTCGTTTGACTGGCGATAGACCAGGTGGTGGAGCATGGCGAGGACCTGGCGTTCCATGGGGGTGAAGGCCTTTGAGGTCTCCACCTTGACCAGGTTCTGGTTGAGGGCGGTCATGAGGCGCGCCAGGGGGAGCATGAAGTAGGGGAGCGCCGAGGTCATGTGGCCGATGAAGCCGGGGGCAGCGGTGTGGACCGACTGGGCGACCAGGTGCTCCTTGACGAATTCGGTATAGTCGGAGACGTAGGTCGGCTCTTCCGGGATGACCGGGGAGGAGAAATGCGCCTCGATCTCCTCCATGTTGCGCTCGATGGCGACGATGTGGGTCTGGAGGAAGCCGGTGACATCGTCGGCAATCGCCTGATCGATGGCGCCGAGGGTGGACTCGGGCGCTTCCGGCACGGTGAAGATCCGGTAGAGATTTTCCAGGCTGGCGCGGGCTGCTTCGCGATTTTTAGGCATTATGGTTTCACCTTGTCAGTTCCTGTCATTTCTTCGGACCGGCGGAAAATGCGGCATAAACCTTGGCCGATATGGTCCTGATCAGCTCTGCCTGAATTGCCGCATCGTGGCCGCGCGTCATGATCCCCAGAATATAGGGGCTCTGCGGGTGGTATACGATGCCGAATTCGTGGAGTTGCTTGTCCTCGCCATTGACACCCTGATTGAGCTCGCCGAATTTTGCGGCCACCACGGTGCCTTTGGGAACGCCGGCAGCAATTCCCTGAGGGAAATCCTCAAGGCTCAGGAGCTGCAGCGCCTTTTCCGACATCTCGCGATTGAGGTAGGCGGCATTGTAGAGGATGCGGAAAAAGCCGGAAAAGCCGCGGGTGGAAATGGAGTTTTCGCCATTTACCGTTTCGTTGCGCACATCCATGTTGTCGAGCACGTCATTGATTTCTTGGGCGGACAGGGCATTGAAGAGCAGCGACGTGGCGTTATTGTCGGAATAGTTCATCATGTAATGGAGGAGTTCATCCACCGTATATCTCTGCCCGGCAACGATCGTTCGGCGCGGCTTGATGTCCTGTATTGCCGTCAAATCCTCACCGCCCTTGAAGACGAACACTCGCTTGAGGGCGCGCGGGTCTTTTTCCGCACGCTTTAGCCAGGCAATCATTACCGGAACTTTCATCATGCTGGCTGGATTGAACCGCTCGTTTTCATTGATACCGAACCACGGGCCATCGAGAAGGTCGCGCACGTAGACCGAGACTGCCGCGACCCGTTTGGCATCGATCTGCTGCTGCACATACTGCTCGATCTCATGCTTGAAGCGTATGGGCTCCTGACGGATATCAATGCCTTCCGGAAGCTCCACGTCGAGAAGCGGACTGGTGAAACGAAAATCGCCACTTCTGACCAGCCGGATGGCGGTACGCTCCTGTCGGTGCGAAAAGCTGCCGTGGGCAAACCAGCCGGCAGCGAAGAGGAGAATCGCCAGTACAGAGAGGATGATGCTACGTAACGTGAAGCTGATCATGCTTATTCTGTCTACATTCGAGTTTAATGGCGCCGCGGCGGCGCTCCTTCAGGTTATGAGAAAGAGCAGGGAAAGTCAACAGAGCAATGGAGCGGAGGTCGCCGACGGATACGTGCCTCTCTAGCGACACACGTCCCCGATCACCGCCAGCGGTTTCCGGGCGGGATCGAGCCAGGTGAGAAGCCTGACCATGTCTCGCTCCGACATGGCGACACACCCGGCCGTTGAGGATGAAGGTCCGCGCCAGATGTGGAAGAAGATGGCGCTTCCCGCTCCCGGTACGACCGGCCGCGTGTTGTACTCCAGGACGACGCCGTACTTGTAGAGGTCGTCGGCGCGCCGCATGATTTCGTACGAGAACCCCGCCCCATCATTTTTCTCGGCCAGCACGTTGTACCGCTCGGAGCGGGGATCGTCGATCCAGATCATCTCGGGGGTAAGGACGATATAGGGAAGCCTCGTCGTCAGCGGCTCATAGCCGAAGCCCCGCTCCAGGGGGAAGACCCCGGAGGGGGTCCTGCCGTCGCCCTCGCGCTTCTCCCCCACGGGGGCGAGGCCTTTTCTCCCTACCGCCACCGGAAACGCAGGCCCGACAGGCCGCCAGCCGGTATCTTCCCGCTCATAGAGGCGTGCCGCCATGCCGGAGGGGACGCTGGCGTCACGGGCCACCACCACGAGCTGCCGGCTTGTACCGGGAATCTTCTCCCGACACGGCTCCAACGTGGCCACGTGGGGGTAACACCCTGCCAGGGTGAAGATGAGGAGAAGAAGCGCCCCGTACCGTAGCGTCATGACCCCGCCCCTTCCGGCTCCGG
>DATDMX010000470.1:0-3226 GCA_036518575.1 Geobacteraceae bacterium
ATGCCGCCGGCCGGGTAGTGGGTGCCCTCTACGGCGGGGAGCTCCTCAACAACAGTAACCTTCTCGTGGACCGGATCAAAGATACCGTCTATGAAGGGGTGAAGTTCAATGGCCAGGACGTGGGGACCGCCACGCTCTTCCTCGGCGACACGCGCATTGCCACCAACGTGCCGGCCGAAGGGGGCCGGCGCGCCATCGGCACGCGGCTCTCGGCGGAGGTCTATCAGCGGGTCATCGAGGAGAAGAAGAAGTGGGTGGGGCGGGCCTTCGTGGTGAACGACTGGTACTTCACCGCCTATGAGCCGATTCTCGATCTCCGGGGGGAGGCCATCGGCTCCCTCTATGTCGGCATGCTGGAAAAGCCCTACACCGCCCTGAAGCGCGACGTGAACACCATCCTCTGCCTCGTCCTTCTCGTGAGCGCCCTAATTGGCCTGGCCGTCTCGGGCATCATCGGGAGCCGGCTGGCCCGGCCCATCAGGGAGCTGGAGCGGCTTGCCCGAAAAGTGGCGGCCGGCGAACGGCAGCAGCGGATCGAGGTGAGAACGGCGGACGAGCTGGGGGATCTGGCCGAGGAGTTCAATCAGATGACCCACGCCCTCGCCCGGCAGGAGGAGGAGATCACGAGCCTGAACCGGGGCCTGGAGGAGAAGGTCCGGGAGCGGACCGCCCAGCTTGAGGAGAAGAGCCGGCAGCTGCTGGAGACCCAGGCCAGCCTCGTCCGGGCGGAGAAGCTTGCCGACCTGGGGGTCATGGCCGCCGGCGTGGCCCACGAGATCAATAACCCCCTGGCCATCATCCGGGGGAATACGGAAGTGCTGGAGATGTGCATCCCCCCCGATCACCCCAACCGGGAGGAGATCGACATCATCAGTCAGCAGACCGAACGGATGGCAAAGATCGTGGGGAGCCTCCTCGTCTTCGCCCGGCAAAGGACGCTCCAGCGGGGCAAGGTGGATATCCACGCCCTCTTGGACAGTATCGTCGGCCAGTTGGGCCACCAGGTCTCCCTGTCCGCCATCGCGGTAGTGAAGCGCTACTCCCCCGATCTCACCACTGTCACCGGCGACGCCGACCAGCTGCGCCAGGTCTTCACCAACCTCATGCTGAACGCCGTCCAGGCCATGGAGGAAGGGGGGACCCTGGAGCTCGCCACGCGGGTCCTCGGGCCCGGCCAAGGGTACGAAGTCGCCGTCGCCGACACGGGGAAGGGGATCAGCCCGGAGCACCGGGAAAAGATTTTCTCTCCCTTCTTCACCACCCGGGAGGAGGGGAGTGGTCTGGGGCTCTCCGTCTCCTACGGCATCGTGAAGGACCACGGCGGGGAGATTGTCGTGGAAGACGGCGCGGCCGGGGGGACCGTCTTTCGCGTCGTCATGCCGGACGGGGTCTGAACGTTACCGGGGGAGGTACCAGTCGCTGCGGGTGAGGGGGAGACCGCTTTCGCCCTTGTCATCCTTGACGAGGAGTGTCTGGAAGAGGTTCATCTTGCCGCTGGCGAAGCCATGGGCGGAGCCGGCCATGTAAAGGCGCCAGATCCGGTAGGTGGCCTCGTCGGTCAGGCCGGCTACCTCGTCATGACGGGCGTCGAGGCGGCGCACCCAGTGCCGCAGCGTAAGGGCATAGTGTTCGCGCAGGTTTTCCACGTCACGGATCTCTAAGCCGTTGGTCTCGGCTACCCCGAGCGTCACCGAAATGGGAGAGAGCTCGCCGTCGGGAAAGACGTAGGAATCGATGAACGAGGGGCCGTTGACGTTGTAAGGCACCTGGGGGTTCCAGGCGATGCCGTGGTTGAGGAACGCGCCTCCTGGCCGCAGGAGCCGGAAGACGCTGCGAAAATACTCGGCCAGCCGCTTTTCTCCCACGTGTTCGAACATGCCGACGCTTGCCACCTTGTGGAATACGGCGTCCCCTTCCATCTCACGGTAGTCCCTCACCTCCACCCGGCAGCGATCGGCAAGTCCCTCCGCCTGAATCCGGGCTTCAGCCAGCTCCGCCTGGCGTCGGCTGAGCGTGATGCCGAGCGCATCGACGCCGAAGTTTCGGGCCGCGTGGAGAATGAGTCCTCCCCACCCGCAACCGATGTCGAGGAGTCGCTCGCCGGGCTTTAGCCTGAGCTTCCTGCAGATGAGATCGAGTTTCTGATCCTGCGCCGCGTCGAGCGGGGTGTCGGGGGTGAGAAAGTAGGCGCAGGAGTAAATCATCTGCTCGTCGAGCCAGAGCCGGTAGAAGTCGTTGGAAAGGTCGTAGTGATAGGAGATGGCGGCGGCGTCACGCTTCAGCGAGTGGCGCCGTCCGGGGGGAGCGGCCTTACCATGGTTCGCGGTAGATTTTTTTGCTGCCGGGAGCCCGAGGATGAGGCGGCCGAGACGGAGCCGGTCGAGTGCACCCCGGGGGGCAAGGAGGAAATCGGCCAGAGCGAAGCAGGACAGAATGTCCCCCTCGATATCACAGTCGCCATAGATGTAAGCCTCGGCGAGGGTGAGTTCGTTTGCCGGCCTCAGCATGCAGCGCAGGCTCCCCTGATGCCGAAGGACGAGGGTGAAAAGTGGCTCCTCCCCTGGGCGGGAGTGCCAAGTCGAGCCCTCCCAGAGTCGTACGGAAAACCTTATCTGCCGGCACTCTCCAAGCAGCTCGTCGAGTAAGGTTAAGGTCTTTTCGACAATCGCACGGTCGTTCTTCTCTCTCGCCATGTCTTCTTACTCCAATACGATATCGCCGAAAACCACCCTGTTGATCCCCTTGAGGTCGGGGAGGGGGGTTCGCAACGTGATGCTCCGTTTGTCCGCCTCGATGACGACGCCAAGAGCACGGGTCTCCTCCCCGTGGTTCAATCCCAGCACCGTTCCCGGGAGGAGATCCTGGTGGACGAGATTTGCCGGCTGGGCAAGGCGAAAGAGCTCCACCCGCTCGGTAGCGAGGAGATGCTCGCGTTCGCCTGCCGCGGCAAAGTAGGCGGCGAGCTTTTCCCGGCGCGTCCTGGCCCGGACCTCGGGAGAGCGCTTTTGCGCCAGGGGCGAGGGGGCAAGACGGTGGTGGTGGGGGACCGAACCGCCGAAGTGGGCAAGAATCGGTTCACACTCCTCCTCGCGCTGGATGGCGATGATGCAGCTGGGTGCTACGGCGCGGATTTTGGCAATTTTGAGTCCGGTTCCGAGTTCGCCGGCGATGAGACCGGTGGTGTCGACAACAACGAGCGGGGTCTTCTCGCGGCAGGCGGCAACGA
>DATDMX010000471.1:0-3353 GCA_036518575.1 Geobacteraceae bacterium
CGTTGAGCGCAGCCGTGTCGGCGGGATTCAGCTCCAGCTCCTTCTCGTAGTAGACAGCCGCTTCGCGCGGTCGCTTCAGGAAGGTCAGCACCTGGGCCAGGCCGGAATAGAGAAGAGAGCTGTCCATTCCCCCCTTTTCGAGGGAGAGATAGTGCTGGAGGGCTTCCTCGTACAGGCCCAGCGAATGAAGCCTCGTGGCGAGCTCCAGGCGGGCCCCGGCTGCCTGCGGGTTCCGGGCGACCTCGCGACGCATGGCGTCCAGTTCGGAGGCGAACTTTGCCAGGAGTTGCTGGCGTTTCTCGGCCGCCCGGCAGCGAAAACTGTCGGTATCGAGGAGCGTCGACGCCATCACCCTGGTGTAGCTTTGCACCGCCTGCTCGTATTCCCCCCGCGCCTCATGGATCTCTCCCATGAGAAACTGTGGCCCCATCTCGCCGTCCTTCTTCAGCAGGGCTTTCGTGGCAGAAGCCGCAGCCTCCGCAAACTCCTGCCTGTCGAAATGCAACTGCGCCATGGCCAGGTCATAGGAGAAACCGTCCGGTTTCAGCTCCGATTCCTTCGCGAGTAGTGCCAGCCCCTTTTCGTGGTCTCCCGCGGTAAGATAGGCTCCCCCCAGCGCACAGTAGGCAAGGGCGCTCTCCCCGGAAACCTCCAGGGCATGCTCGAAGAGGGTTATGGTGTTTCGCCAATACCCCACCTGCTGGAAGGTAAGTATTCCCAGGACGGCGACGATGGCCGCGGCAGCGGCACCGAGAAGCTTCGTCCCGTATGGCCGGCCCCGCATCAGTTCCATCCCCCCCCAGGCGACGATGAGGTAGAGGCCAATCGCCGGGAGATAGGCGAAACGGTTGGCGATATCAGGCCACTCCCCCGTCCGCACGACCCCCACGACGGGGAGCATGACCCCGAGAAACCAGAGCCAGCCGACGATGAACCATGGACATCTGCGCGCCGCTGCCACCGCAACCGCCGTCACGGCAACCAGGAGGAGTGCCGCACCACCCACCTGCACCAGGGAATACTCGTGGTACGGATAGTAGACGGAGAGTTTGGCGGGCCAGATGATCTTCCCCACGTATCGCACGTAGGCGACCAGCGAATGGGAAATCCGCTCCCCGAGAGGAATGCCGACCCACTCGGCGACACCCCGGTTGCCCGGCGACGCCAGGGTCGTAATCGCCATGGAGGCAGCCGAGAGCAGGAGCAGGGGAAGCTTCTCGATGAAGAGGCGGCCAACCGCGAGCCACTTCCCGCGTGCACTCCCCTCCCCTGTCACAGGCAGGCGCCCCAGCGGCCAGTAGTCGAGCAGGAGAAGCACGCAGGGGAGAGTGACGATCATGAGTTTTGCCATGAGTCCCAGGGCAAAACCAAGGCAGACGAGGAGATAGCGGCCTAGCGACGGGCGCTCCGCGAACCCGACGTACGTCCAGAGGGTGAGCATCCAGAAAAAGGTGGAAAGGACGTCCTTGCGCTCTACGGCCCAGGCCACCGACTCCACATTCAGGGGATGGAGGGCAAACAGGGCAGCGACGAAGGCGCTTTCACCCACCCTCCGAGTCATGCGGCTGAGGACGGCGAACAGAAGAAGGGCACTCAGCGTGTGAAAGAGGAGGCTGACGAGGTGGTAGCCGGCGGGGTTCAGGCCGAAAAGCTCGTGGTCCATGAGGAGCGAGAGCCACGTGAGGGGATGCCAGTAGGGAAAGGTGTTCGTCAACGCCCAGACGAGCGTCTCCCGGCTGAGCCCCTTCTGGAGCATGCAGTTGCCGGTGATGTAGAAATTGTCGTCTAGATTGACGAAATCGTTGCCGCGAAGCCGTGCGTACGCTCCGACGGTGGCAAGCGCCATGGCGATGGCGACGCCGATGAACGCCGGCCGCGATTTCCCGATCCACGAAAACATCAACGCACCCCCCCTGACTTTTTATGACTGTCGTGCCCGTGCTGGCTCATGGTGACGGACCGCCCCCCCTTGCACCCACGATTCGCTCGTAGTTGGCCCTGATGTCGGCATCCTGCGGCCTGATTGCCAAAGCCCGGCGCAGATAGGCCTCGGCTCTCGCCAGGTCGCCCCGACCATAGGCAAGAAAGGCCAGTTCGTTCAGGGCGCTGATATTGGTCTTGTGCTCCGCCAGGAGGGTGCGGAAGGTCTCCTCGGCTTCGGCGCTTCTACCGAGGTCACTCTGTGCCCGGCCCAGCTGTTCGAGGACCGTCTCCCGCTTCTCCCCGAGGGCGAGGGTGGCATCGAGGCAGCGAAGGGAGCTTTGCGGCACTGCGGTCAGACGGTAAAAGGTGGCGAGCGCCAGGTACTCCTCGATGCGCCGGGGAGAGGCGGCACCGGCGGGCAGCGCGGCAACGTCGGCTGCCGGAGGGAGGCTTCCCCTGTCAGTCCTCATCCAGAAGGAAGCGGCCTTGTCGTAGTAAACGAGCCGCCAGAGGGGATCGCCGTGAAGCCTCGGCAGGAGGCCCCGCGCCTCCGGTGAGTCATGGAGGAGAAGGACGCCGCCAACGTCATAGGTGGCGATGAGCCGGCGCCATTCCACCTCGTCGAAGGGGGCCGCGAAGACCATCTTCAGGGTGCTTTCGTCGTAGACCTCCCAACGGCCGTCCACCAGCGGGCGGATACCGTGGTAGAGGCAGAACCCGCCGAGATAGTTGCCGTTGTAAAGCTGGCCGCGAACGCCCGCCCGGCGCACGAATTCGGCCAGGCTGGAGGGGAAAAATGTCGGCGACGCCCCGAGCCCGAAGCGAAGCGGATAATTCAGCCAGCGGTAGTAGCTCCCGGAAAGCGGGAACCACGTGAGGGCCAGGAGAAGAAGGGTGGCGCCCGCCTTTGCGGCTGCGGGAAGACGCAGCAGGGGCAGCAGGAGCCCCGTATTCTCGGCGATGAGCGGCGTGGCCGCCAGGACGAAGAGGGAAATGTTGCGCCGGCCGCTCACCGCCGCGACTCCCAGAAAGACGACGATGAGAACGCGCCCCGCGTGAGCCTTTCCCCGTGCGAGGAGTGGCACCGTGGTAAGACACGCCAGAAGAAGCACGAGGCCATAGGCCCAAAAATCGGGCAGCGCCATGGTCCGTGGCGAAAAGGTCGGGGCAAGCTCGGCGAGACTCTTGAAGAACTCGGAGGCCGCCGGCCCCGCCTCGCGGGCAAGAAGAAAAGCGTAGCGCCATCCCTCCGGGCCAAAGGGAGTGACGAACGTGGCAAGGGTGACCAGCGCGAAAAGCCTGGCCGCCGGTACCGTTTCTCCGTCTTCAGCGCCCCGGAAACGCCGGAAGAGCGCGGCAGCGAGGTAGCAGCCGGCCATGAAGGGACCGATGACGAAGAGGCCGTGGGAGTTGGTCCACACGACCTGGAG
>DATDMX010000472.1:0-4172 GCA_036518575.1 Geobacteraceae bacterium
AAAATCCTGAACACTTCAGTCTGGCCGAAGTGCTCGTCGATATTCGTGCCGTCGCTCGTAGCCACAGCGATCTTCAGCATGATGTTCTCCTTTCTCTGCCTTTCAGGATATGTCCCATCACAACTCAGTCTTAATTCATGCCGCCCTGCCGGTCGCCACATCCTTCCCGAAGGGAGAAATTTCCCGCAGCCGACCGATTATCGCCGGCAACTCCCGCACGACCGCGTCGATCTCAGCGCCGGTTGTGTAGCGGGAGAGGGAGAAACGGATCGTGCCGTGGGCACAGGTGAACGGAACACCCATGGCCCGCAGCACGTGGGAAGGCTCCAGCGACCCGGAGGTGCAGGCGCTCCCCGATGAGGCGCAGATTCCCTTTTCGTTCAAAAGGAGGAGAATGGCCTCCCCCTCCACATACTCGAAAGCGATGGACAAGGTATTGGGGAGGCGATCAGCTGCGCCGCCGTTCACCCGCGCGTCAGGTATCCGGGCGAGGAGTTCCTTTTCCAGCCGGTCCCGCAGGCCCCTCACACTGGTATTCTCCTTGCCGATGTGTACGGTCGCCAGTTCGGCCGCCTTTCCCAAGGCGATGATGGCGGCCGTGTTCTCCGTCCCTGCCCGACGGTTCTTCTCCTGGTGGCCCCCCACGAGGAACGGCCGAAAGGGGGTGCCCCGCCGGACGTAGAGAGCGCCGATACCCTTCGGGGCATGGAGCTTGTGGCCCGACAGGGAAAGCATGTCCACCGTCGATTCCTTCATGTTGAGCGGCACCTTCCCCACCGCCTGCACGGCGTCGGTATGGAAGAGCGCTCCCTTCTCCCTGGCGATGGCGCCGATCTCCTCGATGGGAAAAATCACGCCGGTCTCGTTGTTGGCGTACATGACCGACACGATGGCGGTATCGTCGTCGATGACGCGCTTCAGATCGTCCGGGTCGAGCCGCCCTTCCCCGTCCACGCCGAGTTCGGTCACCCGGTAGCCTCGCCGGGCGAGTCCCCGGCAAAGATTGAGCACCGCCGGATGCTCCACCTTCGTGGTGATGATGTGGCGTCGTTCCGGGAAAACCTCCAGTGCCGAGCGGATGGCCGTGCTGTCGCTTTCGGTGCCGCAGGAGGTGAAGACGATCTCGTCGGGGAGGGCACCGAGAAGCTCCGCCAGGCGGTTTCGCGCCTCGTCCACCCGCCTCTGCACCTGGCCGCCGAAAAAGTGCATGGAGCTCGGGTTGCCATACAATTCGCAAAAATAGGGGCGCATTTCTTCGAAGACCGCTTCATCCACCCTGGTGGTGGCGTTGTTGTCCAGGTAAATCTCCTTCATCGTCACGTCTCCTCCGGCAACTCCGGCACGTCCAGTGTGCCGACAGTTGCGCGCTCAGCCGACAAAAAAACCGGAGACCCGCATCACTACCGCTGATGAGGGCCTCCGGTCTGTCCGGTCGGCGCCAGAAAACCGCCTCGCAAAGGCGGTTTATTTTTACTCTATAGATTTACTCGTTTATATTCTTTTTCTTCCCCCCTGTCAAGAAATATTACCTGGCCGAGGCGAAGCCCGCCTCCTGTCAGTTGGTCTTAGAACATCGCCTGGACGCCCGCGGTCAGGTACCAGTCATTCTTCAGCTGCAGTCCGTTCAGGTACTGATAGAGGGGTATTCCCCCTTCGACGCCCAAGCTGATTGGACCTGCCGCGTAGCTTGCTCCGATGAAGCCATCGAGCCGCTGGCCGCCGTAATTGTGGGGATCGGCATCCGGCGTGGGCGCCCCCATGACGGGGTCGAGAAGTTTGTCTATCTCGGAGTCCCGTCCATCGATGCGGCCCGTGTTGCTGAAGGCGAGCCGAAGCCAGGTAGCGCCTGGGCCGAGAGCCCGCTGGAGCCAGCCGGTCACTTTGACATTATCGCCCAGACTGTAGCCGGCGGCGTTTTTCCCCACGTGGTTGGTGTAGGAAACCTGGCCACCCCAGTTCCAAGCTGCGTCGCCGCTCAGGACGTTCAAGGTAAGGGCAGGCTTGAGATCGAAGGTGCCGGAGCCCAGCTGCATGTCGTACGGGGCGCGAAATGTCATCCCCATTGTCTCGAAGCTCTGTTTGATGTCACCGGTGGGGATGCTGAGGCCGAGGCTTCCCACAAGATACGTGTTGATCTTGTAGGCGCCCCGGAGTTCCGTGTCGCCTATGCCGCTCGTGCGCATGGGAGGTTCGGCGCTGCTGCCCATTCCCATGTCCATGAGCATCTCCATCCGGTTTTCCTGGTAATTCGCCATCCCCATGAGTGTGAAATCGCCCGTTACCCCGTACATGATCATGAACATGTGCATGTCCATGGTCATGGCGGTGGGCGCCATCATGAAGCCGTACTGCGACCCGACCGGGATCACCCGCTCAACGGGGACGTTCGTGCCCCCGGCCCGCAGCCCCCGCTGGTTCGTATGCATGAATTTATAACTGGCCATCCACATGCCGGCCGGATGCGTGTGGTAGATATCGTCGCCGAAGGCAGGATTGAACACCAGTTGGGAGCCCGGCCCCATGTGGTCGTGATGGTCATGAGACGCCCCTGACGCACCATCCGCTTCCGCGGCTGCAAGCCGCAGCACTTCCTCGTACTGAGTCACCGTGCCGCCGTGTTTTTCAATGAATTTCCGTGCCTCAACCTCACTAGCAAAGGCCCATTTCGGCAGGGACGTCATGACGCCTGCCTCCTTGCCCCCCGTTACCCACGTGGCGCTCCCGGCATCGATCAGCTTGCCGCTCACATAGTCGGCAACCTTGACCACCTTCACCTCCCGTTCCCCATGCCTGCGGGTTCGGGTAATAGCGCATTGAAAGCTGCACGTCCCTTCGCTCGTGCCGTCAGCATAGACAATGAGCGTACGGGTTTTCGCGAAAGCGCTCCGGTCCATGCCGCATTGTTCGCACGCAACCGGGGGCTCTACGCTCCCGGCATGTGCCGGCAGCGTGCCGAGGAAGAACAGGGCCGCCGCCGTTATTGCCTTTCTCACCATAGTCATATAACAAACTCCTGATTTCGTAACCGCATTCGGCGGTCTTTTATGGGGTTGGATCACGATGGCGGACACGGGCACCTGTGGAGACAGTTCGCCCGTCGCATCCGCTACGCTGGAGAAGGAGTATGCTTGCCCTCTGAGCAACATGCGCCCCGAAGGCAGACCCCTGCGTCAGGCCGCCTGCTTAGCTCATAACGTCGAGGATCTGTGCAGCGGAAGAAAGACGCACCTCTGCCTCGCACGATTGCAGCGCAAGCCGGATCGTGATCTTGTTACGATGAATTGTAATGTCAGGAGAGAATGGCGAGTTTCGGAGGCGGGTCGGGCGGGTCGCCATGACGGTCCGTCAGGCGTTCATTACGAAGGGGAAAGGCGGTATCCACGCAGAAGACAAGGTTCTTCTGGGTGAAGCGGTACGGCAGCTGCTCCACCTTCACGCCCCAGAGGCCAAGCTGTTTTGCGTCGCCGCAGGGGCAGCCGCACTTCAGCACGGGCTTGCCGTGCTCCTCATGCTTGCAGCAATCGGACACCTTGTGTGCGTGCTCATGCTCATGCTCATGCTCGTGTTGCAGTTTCTTTCGCCAGCAGCAGCATGTTCGGTTGGCGCTCTGTTCCGGCGAGCAGCCGCAGACGGCGCAGTCGCCGGCGCATTCTCCTGTTACGGCGTGAGCGATGGCCGGGGAGCGCATGGCGAGCGGTGCCAGAGGGCTCATGACGACCAGCGTGTAGACCGCGGTGAGAATCAACGCCATGTGGAAGCGGGGAAAACGTTTCATGAACAGGTGCAACCTTTATGCAAGGATTCTGAAGTCGGGAAAGTCCCCCCTGTAGATGCGGTCCCGTCTATCGACTCCCTCTACGATCGCCTTCTCCGGGCCGATGCCGCACCACGCCACGAGAGTCTCAACATCTCCCCTGACGCCTTCGAAACAACCTTCAACCTCACCCGTAGAAAGGTTTCTCACCCATCCCGTTATCCCAAGCCGCTCGGCAAGCCGCAGCGTGTGCTTGCGAAAGGACACGCCCTGCACAATGCCCGTGACGGTTACCTCTGCCCGAATTCTTGTTGCCGTTACCATTCCAGCTCTCCCTTTCCAGAACCCTGGCCACGGTCTCTTCCGCAAGCTCCAGGAGGCTTGTCTATCAGAGTTTGATCTTCTCCATCCGGTCGAT
>DATDMX010000473.1:0-3328 GCA_036518575.1 Geobacteraceae bacterium
GAACGATTTTGTCGAGCCGGAGGGAGCATTCTTCACGCCCTACCTCAGCGCCGTCTTCGACCGAGAGGAGGGGGCGGCCAGAATCCCTCCGCCGCTCCCCCTGGCACTCTTCTCAGCACCTGGCGGATACCGGGAGTGCGAGGAAATCGGCCGGCGCATCCGGGAGCTTCTGGCCCGCGGCGTGGCGCCATCGGCCATCGCCATCCTTTTTCGCACCACCGAGGGGTATGGGGCCATGATGGAGGACGTCTGCCGCCGCTTCCGCATTCCCGTTTCCTACCGCCGCGGCATGCCGCTGTTCGTCTCGCCGCTGGTTCGGGCCTCTCTTTCCCCCTTTGTCATCGTCGCCTCCCGGTTTGGTCGCGAAGAGCTCCTCGAGCTGTGGAAGTCCACCTATGTAGATCTGGCCGGCGCAGGGGTGAGCGGCGATCTCCTCGAAGAAACCCTCCTCGAAGCGGGCTACCTCGACGAACGCCAGGGACGCGTGGAAGACGTGCTTCACCGCCACATCGCCCAGCTGAAGCGCCGGGGTAAGAATCACGAAAAAGCCGAGCGGGTCCTGGAGAAAGTGGCCCCCCTGATGGGTGAGCTGCGCGGCTTCGGGGAGGAACAGACACTGCGGGAGTTCGTTGCCCGCCTCGAGCGTTTCATCGCCCGGCACCGCATCTATGCGCAGGGGATAAGCGCCGCCGATCCGCGGGCACTCAAGCGCGATGCGTCGGCCATTACCCTCATGCAGCAGGTGGTGCGCGAGTTGGAAGACGACATGGGGGCCGTCGGCCTCCAGGACGAAAGGCTCCGTCCCGAAGCCTTCGCTGCGCTCCTCGAACAGGGGATGGCGGGGAAATTCCTCGCGGGGGAAAGGAGCGAGGGGGTCGCCGTCCTGAACTTTCACGACGCCCGCGGCCTGCACTTCGAGCACCTTTTCATCGGCGGTCTCAACGAAGGGATTTGTCCCGCGCTCCCCGCGGCGCACCCCTTCTTCAAGGAGGGCGACAAACTCCTCTGCAACAGGGCGGTGGGGACCAAGCTCTTTCGCACCGACGGCGAAAAAGCCCTGGAGGAGCCGCTGCTCTTCCATCTGGCCCTGGCCTGCGCCGGCAGCTCTCTCACCCTTTCCTTCTCCTACGTGGACAGCAGGGGTAACGAGATGCTCCGCTCCCCCTACCTGGAGGAGCTGCTGGACGTGGTGGCAGTTGACGAAACGAGGCTCGACATCGGCCAGATAACGCCCGAACCGACGCGCTGTTACGAGCGGGAGGAGCTTCTCAACGCCCTGGCGGCGCAGGGGCACCTTCGGCCGTCGCCGGACCTTGCCCCCCTCCTGGCCGACTCCCTGGAGCGCATCGCGGCCGGCGCCGCCATGGAAGAGGAACGCGCGACCTTCTTTGCCACGGCGGAAGTAGCGACCCGCAGCGCGCTCTCCACCCCCTACACCGGCACCTTGCGGCGTCGGGACATCCTCCAACTTCTCACCGCTTTCTACGAAACGGCGCCGGGTGACCGTTTTGCCCCCACCGTGCTGGAAGAATACGGCGCCTGTCCCTTTCGCTACTTTCTCAAACGCCATCTTCGCCTGGCGCCCCTGGACGCTCCGGGGATGGAGCTCGCGGCGAAGGATGCGGGCAGCGTCGTCCACGAGATCCTGCGCAACGTCTGCCAGCGGCTGTCGCAGGAGGGGATGGTCCCTCTGCGGAACCTGGCGGCAGCGCGAGCCATTCTCGACGAGGAGAGCCGGGCTGTCTTTGCCGGCTGGGAGGGCACCCGCCATACCGGGGCGACACTTCTCTGGGAAACGGAGCAGGAAAAGCTCCTCGGCCTTCTGTCGCAGTGGCTGGAAGGAGAGGCCGGCGAGGAGGACGCCCTCGTGCCCCGGGCTTTCGAGCTCTCCTTCGACGGACTGGAGGTGGAGGATAGCGAGGGCGCTAAACTCTATCTCCAGGGAAAGATCGACCGGGTCGACCTGGACGTGACTGCCGGCGTGGTGCGGGTCGTCGACTACAAGATGTCGGGGAACAGCCAGAAATACAGCAATCTCCTGAGAAAGGAAGCCCTTGGTGAGACATCGTTCCAGATGCCGGTCTACCTTCTGGCCGCCGCACGCCAGATGGGAGAAGACTTTGCTGCCCCTTTCGACCACTTCGTCGCCCGCTACTGGCTCCTGAAGAAGGGGGGACACCGGGACAAGGATTTCAGCGCTGCCGGAAAGGAAGACTACACCGGCTTCTTCGCCGTCGACACGAGGGAGCGCGCGGGCCTTGCCGGCGACAACTTCCTCAACCGGCTCTGCGCCAAGGTGAGGGGCATCAAGGGGGGCGATTTCCAGATAACCCCCCAGGGATGCGAGACCTGCGATTTCGCGAGTGTGTGTCGCTACGTGGACGTCATGACCTACGAGGAATGAGCGGGCAATTTTCTTTGCCCGTAAGGGATTAGGGCCAAAGTGCAGAAGAAGTCACCTGTCCCGCCTCGACACAGCAGAGGCTATTATTTACGTTAATTGGCCCGATTTACACCGTTGACAACGGCAAAAAAAACCCCGACATTGTTAAGCTCACCCCATTGATGGCGGGATACGGGAGTGGCATCGTGGAAAGAATCCTTATCATCGACGATAGCAGGATTACTCAGGCCCTCATTTCCGAGATATTCACCGGGAAGTACGAGCTCGATTTTCAGCACGACGGCTTTTCCGGCATAGTCGCTGCACAGGAAAACTTTCCTGACCTGATTCTGCTCGACATCCACATGCCGAAGATGGACGGCTATGAGGTGTGCCGCATCCTGAAACAGGAGAAGAAGACAAGGGAGATCCCCATCATCTTCCTCACCTCTCTTGATTCGGAAGTGGAAAAGGTGAAGGGGTTCGAGGCAGGCGCCGAGGACTACGTGGTCAAACCGTTCTACCGGGAAGAGCTCCAGGCGCGGGTCAGGGTCCACCTGGCCTCGCGCCGTGCGAAGCTCCAGGCTCTGGAACTGGAGCGACTGACCGTCTTCAAGGAGATGGCGGTGGCCATAAGCCACGAAATCAACAATCCCCTGACCTCCGTGTACGCTTTTCTCTACGTGCTGCAACGGGAGCTGGCCGAGGCGCCCGAGACGGTGCGCAACAGCCTTGCCGGCATTCGGGATGAGGTCAAGCGCATCCAGGAGATCACCGGCAGGCTCGCCCAGGCCTCGAAGGTGACAAAAACCAAGTATAACAACGATATTACGATGATCGATCTCCATAACATCTGATCTGTTCTTAAAGGTTGCTGCGGAGTAAGAATGTCGCTGCGTGCACAACGATTACTGTGTGGAGTGGAGAGCTCCGGGGAACGGTCAC